>RFUY01000126.1 GCA_009922705.1 Gammaproteobacteria bacterium | reverse complement strand
GGTCACCAATTCCCCCGAGGCACGGCAACACACCATGACGCCCAATTCAATCGCATCCGCAACAAAGGCCTCCACAAATGTGTCGCCAGGCAACCGATTCTGCCAATCTTCCTCATGACGAATCACCGCAACACCGCGGCCGTCGTAGCCCCCCACGTCCGTCTTCTGAACACAGGGGATCCCAAACGCTGACACGGATGTCCAATCGCCATCAACCCGCTGGCAGGGCGCGGTGGGAATGCCGTGGGCTAAGTAATGTTGTTTCTGATCCCACTTATTTTGGATTAATTGCAAAACTGCCGGATGCGGAAGGATCGTGGCCCCGGCTGCCGCAAGCGCAGTCAATGTCTCAGCACCAACGTTCTCCAGGTCAAAACTGACCACATCGACCGCGTTTACAAGTGCCTGCAAAGCGTCTGGATCGTGCAGGGACCCAACGTGCTCAGCGGTTGCAACCAAACCCGCGGGGCTCCCCGCCATCGGATCCAACACCGTCAGGGGTACTTGCAGTGCTGCACAAGCAGGCGCCAGCATGCGCGCCAGCTGTCCACCACCGACCATGCCAATACGCTTTATGGGAAGCTGAACCGTCACAATGACTCCTCAAAACGGCAGTGTATCAAATCAAACCGGTTGCCCATGAGGACGCAGCTGGCGATAGGCCTGCCAAGGATCAACAGGGCAGTCAAACCATGCGGAAAACGCACGGGCCGCCTGACCCACCAGCATGCCAAACCCGTCATAACAACGGTCTGTGAACGGACGACATGCCATCACAAAGGGCGTTGCAGTGGCTTGGTACACCAAGTCATAACACCAGGTTGTACTCGACAAGCATTGCGTCGGGAGCGGGACGTCCCAAACCCCTGTCAACCCAGACGATAAACCGGAAATCACGCCGTCAATGGGCGCATCAAATGACGACAGTGCCTCAAACGGAAGGACGTCAATATCGGGAAATCGGTCCGCAATCGCCTGGGCACGGGCCAACGTACGATTGACCAACGTGACCCTCGCCGGACCACGGGCCATGAGTGGTCCCAAACACCCAGCAATGGCGCCTCCTGCGCCTAAAACGAGCAAGCGCTGGCCAGTCATCGGCAGTGCCAATCGATCAAGATCGTCCAGTAATCCAAGGCCGTCTGTATTGTGTCCAACCAACGTCCCAGACTCCATCCAGAGCGTGTTCACGGCACGCGCTTGTTGCGCCTCGGGCGTGAGACGATCAACCAAAGTAAAGACCTGCTCTTTATGCGGGACAGTGATATTCATGCCTCGACCGCCAGTGGCGAAAAACTCACGAACCACTGACTCAACAGCATCGGCTTCGACTGCTCGAGCCTCATACTGGACCGTAAGTCCCGTCTGCGTGCCAAAAATTTGATGGATCGCAGGGCTCTTTGAATGTGCCACTGGAGATCCAATGAGCATTAAGCGCTCTGTCATAACCACTCTCGAGGCACAAGATAGTCATTCAATCGCCCTTCATCCGACCCTGGTTCAGGCTGGTACCCATATTGCCAGCGCGCCAATGGGGGCATTGACATCAAGATAGACTCGGTCCGACCACCACTTTGCAACCCAAACAATGTGCCGCGGTCATACACCAAATTAAACTCAACATAACGACCTCGCCGATACAATTGGAACTGTCGTTGCTGTTCTGTGTATCGCATCGCGTGACGCGCCTCGACGATCGGCAGATATGCGGGCAAAAACGCATCGCCCACCGCACGCATGAGTGCAAAACTGTCGGTAAATCCAAGTGCATTGAAGTCATCAAAAAAGACACCGCCAATTCCGCGTGTTTCGCCTCGATGTGGCAAGTAGAAGTATCGGTCACAAGCCGCCTTAAATTCGGGATACCACTGGGGCCCGAACGGATCCAATGCCTCCTTTGCGACGCGATGAAAATGCCGACAATCATCGTCTATTGGATAAAACGGGGTTAAATCAAAACCGCCCCCGAACCACCACACAGGCGCATGATCGGGGCGCTCTGCAACAAAAAATCGAACATTGGCATGAGATGTGGGGACCCAGGGATTTTCCGGATGAATCACCAAGCTGACTCCCATCGCCTTCCAAGCCATGCCCGCAAGCTCAGGGCGCTGCGCAGTTGCAGAGGGCGGTAATTGCGAACCCCGCACTTCAGAGAACCCCACCCCAGCCTTTTCGAATACCCGACCGCCTGCCATCACCCGAGACCGACCGCCGCCACCCTCATCGCGAGACCATGTCTCTTCGTCAAATTGGGCATGACCGTCTAGTGTGGCAAGCCCCGCACAAATGCGGTCCTGCAATTCACGAAGATAGGTAGTGACGTCCTGTGTCTCAATCTGATGCATTGCGGTTATCCTCCACGCAAAATTTTTCCCGTGACAAGATCACGAATTGTACTCGGGCCCCGATAGCCCCCGGTCCGTCCGTTGGCGATGTAATCCACCGTGTTCGCAAAGGCTAAAACCACTTCGTAGCGAGACACGGCCGACGGGCGGCCAGATCGATTTGCTGACGTTGACACCAAGGGGCCCGTTTGGCGCACAACACGAACCAGCGCGGGCATCGTCACTTTCCGCACAGCAAGCGTGTGACGACCTCCGGTTAGTAGGGATGGGCAGGCATTCGACACCGGCACGATCCAGGTTGACGGACGACCAACTTCGACCGGCCAGTGTCGTGGCCAACGAGGGTCGATCCACGCATCGATCATGGACCACTCAGTGACGAGCACAATTAGCCCTTTGTTGGCCGACCGCTGCTTGATCGCCAGGATACGCTGGACGGCCCCCAAGTCTGACGTGGATGCGCTCAACCCCCAGACACCTTCGGTCGGAATCGCCGCCACACCGCCGTGCAGTAAACACCGCACGACCGCTCGCTCATTCACAGATTTTTGCACGTCAAAGTCTCGCCGGTCTGAGTTGCGCGACATCATAAACGCCGAACGACCGATCCTCCCAGACTTCAAGTGCAATCCATACGGCGATGCCCTGATTTTTCACAGGGAGATCAACCTGGGTCCCAGGACGCATGCCCGCATGAATACCCTGCTCAATCCACTGATAGCGACAACCCGTTAACCAGCCGATCTCTGTCGAACCAATCGCCCTTGGGCGAATTGGGATCACAGTCTCTGTTGGGCTTGCGAGAGGATCGATGGCTTCCAGGGTGACCAGCCATTGACCGGCTCGACCTTGAGTGTTCACCGGGGCAGATGCAATCAGTTCATACACGGCGTGCGTACCCGGGAGTCGCCTTACCACAGCGCAACGCTCCTGACAGGGTGTCAAAGGGCCAGTCACACGCACGAGACGACTGTAATCACAGGCTGCAACCTCGCCAGAAAGGCAAAGAAAAGCCCATACGGTCCATGTCAGCAATCGGGTACACTGTGCATCGTTTTGCTGGTTCCAGTGTGTGAGGTTGTCATGGCCATCCGACCAATTCTCGAATTCCCCGATACCCGGTTGCGCACGATCGCCAAGCCCGTCCCTGTCGTGGATGCCGCCATCCAAGCCTTGGTCGACGACATGTTTGAGACCATGTACGACGCAGGCGGTATCGGACTGGCGGCCACACAGATTGATGTGCACCTGCGGGTCATCGTGATTGATCTGCAAGACGAGGAACATGCCCCTCTGGTATTGATCAATCCGACGTTTGAAACCCTGACAGACACGCTTGACGAGATGCAAGAGGGCTGTCTGTCGGTCCCCGGATTTTATGAGCCTGTCACTCGCCCTGAGCGCATTCGATTGCGCGCGCAAGATCGTGATGGTTCGCCCTATGAGTTGGAAGCCACAGGATTGCTGGCAGTGTGTATTCAACATGAATGTGATCATCTCAATGGAAAATTGTTTGTGGATTACCTCTCGAACCTCAAACGGGCTCGGATTCGAACCAAGCTCGTGAAGGCTAAAAAGGTGGAGGCAACCTCGTAACGGTGCTAAACGTCGCCTTTGCTGGAACCCCAGAGTTTGCGGTTCCCACGCTACACGCGCTGTTGTCTGCCCCAGACATCACTGTGAAGTGTGTCTTAACGCAGCCCGACCGTCCGGCAGGTCGCGGCCGCCAGCTGTCAGAAAGCGCCGTGAAACGATGTGCGCGAGACGCAGGGCTCACGATTTGGCAACCAGAAAGACTATCAACGCCAGATAACGTCAACACTCTCCAGGCCATGCAGCTCGATGTACTCGTCGTTGTCGCATATGGACAGTTACTCAAACCAGAGATTCTCCAAATACCAAAATACGGGTGTCTGAATGTCCATGCCTCACTCCTTCCAAGATGGCGCGGTGCGGCGCCAATACAGCGAGCGATTGAGGCGGGGGATACAGAAACCGGAATCACGATCATGCAAATGGATGCGGGGCTTGACACAGGACCCATGCTGGCCACAGAGACCGTTCCGATTGACTCCTCAATGACAGCCGCGCGCCTGCACGATCAATTGGCCACGTGCGGCGGTCCTCTGCTGGTCACAACTCTACGCCACCTGGTCTCCGGTCAGTGCATAGCGGTGCCGCAAACCGATGACGCGAACGTCACATATGCGAAAAAAATCCAAGTCGAAGAGGCGCTCATTCACTGGGATCGCCCAGCAGCGCAGGTACAACGACAGATTCATGCCTTCAATCCCTTTCCCGGAGCATATGCTTTCCTCGGCGCTGATCGGC
>RFUY01000125.1 GCA_009922705.1 Gammaproteobacteria bacterium | reverse complement strand
GCGAGCACCATGGCGGGCAAGAGCGTCAGCAATGTCATGAGCGCGAGCAGTTGCAGCGTCAAACTGTATTGCGTCGCACCATCAGTCTCGGTCACGGTCACGATTGGGAGTGAGTTTGCCATGCCGACCGCCGGCATCAGACACAGCAACAGCGTGCACAGTCGCCACATCATGGCGAAGACTCCTCACGCATCTGCTGCATCACCGCCTGAAAATCCGCACTCTCAGCGCGCCATTCACCGAGCCGCGTCATCTGAGTTGGGGAAAGACCCACCAACACTTGCCGTGTACCCACTTCAACGAGCACCAGTTTTTGGCGGGTACCCAAAGAGAGACTGTCTTTAATCTGCAACTGGCCGTTGCGCTGTTTGGAAAGGTTGAGACCCTGCATCCGCTTTAGCGCAAACAGGGTCCCAGCGAGGAGAATCAGAACAAGGAAAAAACTGGCTGCAAAAGACGCCCAATCAACAGTACCCACCGATCCTCCATGCGGCTCTTACAGATTCTTGATGCGATCCGCCGCGGAAATCACTTGTGTCAATCGTACGCCATAACGGTCGTTGACGAGAACTACTTCGCCTTGCGCGACCACAGTGTCATTCACCACGATGTCTAAAGGCTCCCCAGCCAGACGATCCAGTTCAACCACACTGCCTTGTGTCAACCGCATTAAATCACGGATTTTCAAAGTGGCACGACCCACTTCAATCGCCAAGGTGACTGGGATATTTTCAATCACTTCTCGGTTCATTTTACTTTCTGATGCACTCTCTGGGCTGCCTCCATGGGACTCCATGATCTCATCCTGTTCTTCAGTAAACTCAGCCATGTGGTTCTCCTTAATTGGTCGACTCAGGTTTGATCGGATTTTCGATCCGAATCGCGACCTGGTTTCCATGGGCACCAACGATCGATTCATAAATCGGAATGTCGTTGACAATTAAACGTGCATATTCAGGTTTCTTAAAGTACAGCACCTGACCCACTGCTAATTCTTCAAACTCTTTGAGGGTGACTTTGACTTTCGCCAATTCCACCTTCGCACGTAACCGCGAGTCACCCGCCGCCAGCTCCATGCTCCGAGCCCAGACTTTGTCAGACTCCTCTTGACCGTCACCGGTCTGCAAACGACTGCGCAGCAGTTCTCGAATTGGCTTCAGCGACGCATAGGGATAGGCAATGTCGATGAAGCCTTTCACGTTGTCACCAATCTCCGCCTCAAAACGAGACAGAATCACCAAATCATTCTCGTCCGCAATTTGCGCAAACTGAGGATTAATCTCTGAACTGACCAGCTCAAACTGGATCGCCATCAGCGGAGCCCACGCTTCCTGCAGCGCACCGTAAAGTTGATCGAGCATGATTTTGATGATGCGTGATTCCGTCGGCGTAAACAGTCGCCCCGGAGGCAGCGCGCCAATCCCTCGGCCAAAGCCGCCAAAGAAATTGTCCAACGAGCTAAAAATAATATTTGGTTCGATGATGATCATGCTGTATCCCCGTAGGGGCAGCGTCCGACACGTCGTCACCGACAACGGCGGTTTCAAATCTTTGAGGTAATCCCCAAACTTCAGGATCCGAACACGCGCCGGATTGATCCGCGGACTGGTCCGCAATACCTCCAAGAGTCCCAACCGAAACATCCGGATGAAGCGCTCGTTGATCATATCGATTGACGTTAGGTTGATGCCTAAGGTCGAATCCTCAGACGCGAGATCGTGCTTCACCACGCGCGCCTGCATATTAAATCCGGTGTCCACAGCGAGCTCGCCGCTATCGACACCTTCGGCGAGTGCCGCCAACTCTTCAGGTGTCAGTAAATTCGACGCCATGAGGGGCTCCTTTACTGAACAATGAATTCGGAGAAGTACACCTGCTCGATGCCTCCGAAATCTTCGTTTTCTTCCAAAATACTATTCATCGCCAGACGAATATCTTCGGCAAACTCGACACGGAATCTCGGCTCTTCCAACCGCTGCTCTGTGACTTGACGCATCAAATCCATGACCGCTGAGCGAATTGCCAGCGTATGCTTTTCAATGTTGGAGACCACTTGTTCGTCGTAGTGGGTCATCACAGCCACTTTAATCTGCATCACTTTCCGTGAATTCGAAACGTTCGCGACCATGTCTCGCTCTAACTCATAATAGACCGTCTCAAACTTCTCGACCTTCGGCGCTTCCAACTGAATTTTCGCAGGCTGTTTTGCCGCTTCTGCCGCCGCCGCTTCCGCTTCGGATTCAATTTGTTGGATTTGCTCTTCCGCGGCCTCTTGTGGCGCAGGATCAAAGAATCCAGTAAAGAACAAGGTGGCACCTACGGTCACCCCGACAAGAACCAATACTGCAACAACGATCAAGATGATCTTGATCAGTCCTTTGCCGCCTTTCTTCTCTTCGTCGTCCAGCTGCTCGTCAGCCATCGCTTCTTCCTCGTCTTAAACCAGTATGTTTAGCCCGCGCTGCCCTTCGCCAATGGCACTATGATCTGCCACTGGGTCAACGACCTCGTCTCCGGCAGGTGACTTCGATCGCTGAGCGTCATCACGCGCTGTCGGGTTTTCGCCATGATGGCGCTGAAAACCCATATCGACCAGAGTTGATGCAACATTAATGCCACCTTCCTCAAACCAGGCCTTTAAGCGTGGCATCGACTCCACCAACAGGTCCCGAGTGACACTTTGGGTTGTTCTGAACTGAGCTTCAAGGCCTCGGTCTGTCATTTCCATGTCGATTTCAATGCGACCCAGCTCGGCTGGATGTAAGGCCATTTCCAGAGACCACTGTCCCCGTCCAAGATGACCAGCCATCCGAGCAGCCATCATCTGGCCCATCCGATCAGCAAGTTGCTGTAAAGAATCCGATCGTTTGAGAAAATCAGCAATCATGCTCCGAAAATCTGAATTCTGCGTTGTACTTTGAGTGCTGTGTAACTCCAGTTGACGCGCAAAGGGACTCGATTGAGAGAAGCTGTTGGACTCACCCTCTGACGCATTCATGCTTGACCCGATCAGAGCGCCTCTCTGCGCATCCGACAAAACGCCTTCATCAAACACCTCAAGAACATCACTCATCATCTGCTGTGCCCGCGTGGGCTGCTCTAGCCATCGCGTCCACTCTCCGAACGCCTGTTTTGCAACAACGATCTCATGAATGAAAAAGGTGTCATCGGATGTTTCCGGTGAGATCAGTTGATTCAGAAGGGCTTGGGATAGAGAGAGTCCTTGCCCCTTTTTGAGTGCTTGCGGCGTTTGCGATGTCTGTAATCCCTCGGCGTTAAACGGATGAAGTCCCTGCTCCAATCCGAGCACCTGTTTTGCATCACCCACCGAAAATCCCTGCGATCGCATGAATTCAACCAGTGATTCCGGAGAGATCTCTGACTCACCGACCACCAATTCAAGTCCACCGCGATGCTGAATTCGGCCTTGCGACAATACCGGAACAGGCGTCTCTGACTCAGCCTCTGTGGGCGTCGTCTCACCGTCTGTTGGGCGCGTGTCCTGAGCTGTTTCTGACGCCTGCTGCGCGTCCTGAACAAAGCGACCGAACTCTTTATCAGAACGATCGCCCGGGGCGTCAGTGGTCTGAGATGGTTGGGTTGGTTGCGATGCTGGAAGCATCAGCGTCATGGATTGTACGGTCGCCATCTGGCAATCACCCTCTCAAAGCAGCCTGTGCAGAGAGAGCAAAGCAAGGGGCGCGCCAAGTTTTAACGACTGCGGCGATAATGGCCTTGCATGGCGATCGCATCGAGCGATCGCGCTTCTTGCCGCTCTTCGTTAACTCTTTGAATTTCAAGATCTCTTTCTAAAAGTTTGGTGTATTTTCGACAACTCAACTCAACCTGGGTGAGCTCTCGACGCAATCCAATCAGGTCTCCCTCGGCGCGCGCCAACCGAAACCGAGCTTGCCGCTCGACTGCACGCATTTGCCGAATTGACTCTTGGTACATGCGAATATCTGCCATCTGATGTGGCGCACGTTGGATCTCAGCCAACCGACTGACATAATCGGCTAGGATTAACTCAATCCGCGCCAAGGTCTCTTTTAACTTCTCAACGTCTTGCGCATGGGCTTGCACCAACAACGCCTGCTCATCACGGCGCCGCTCCTCACGAGACTTTAAGAGCTGCCAAGGCGCCATCAAAGCACGCTCGCCAACGCTCGACGCGTCGCCGTCACATCAAAGTTTTCATCCATCATCTGGCGCATAAACGATTCCATCTGCGCGCGCTTCGCAATGGCCTGATCCAACTCTGGATTTGTCCCTTGCTGATAGGCGCCGATCTGAATCAAATCTCGATTTTGCTGATACAGCGTCCAATAGCGTCGGAACACATTGGCCCGCGACAGGTCAGCCGGGTCAACCAGCGCATTCATCACCCGACTGACGGACCCAGTTAAATCAATCGCAGGATAAAATGCGGCATCCGCCAATTCTCGCGACAGCATGACCTGACCATCGAGCGACGCCCGCGCGATGTCGACAATTGGATCGGCACGGTCATCCCCTTCTGCAAGCACGGTGTAAATGGCAGTAATCGAGCCATGACCAAAGCGTCCAACCCCTGAACGCTCAATGAGCTTTGGCAGGAGCGCAAAGACCGACGGCGGATAGCCTTTCGTGGTCGGGGGTTCGCCAACGGCCAAACCAATCTCCCGCTGGGCATGTGCGACA
>RFUY01000124.1 GCA_009922705.1 Gammaproteobacteria bacterium | reverse complement strand
GAATTGATAGGCTGGGCCATGGGTTAGTGCACCTCAGACAACGGGGATGACGCTCTCACGCCGCCTAGTTTTATCCGGTTGAGCTGTCATCAAATCGTCATTATTCACGCCTAGCATGTCGCAAACATATTAGGATCCCCGCGTGACCGTACCGCTCCCTCGCATTCCTGATCATCCCTGGATGCCCACCAAAACCGCCAGCGCACTGTCTGAGTTTTTGACCGGGGCGGAGACCTATTTGGAGTATGGCGTTGGTGGTTCAACGCGTTTGGCTCTCCAGTCAGGTGTCAATACCATCATTGCAGTGGAATCAGATCGACAGTACTTGGAGGCGGCGACCGCGATGGTGGAGGCATCGACACAGGCGGTGCACTGGATTCCGGTTCATGTCGACATTGGTCCAACCGGTTATTTGGGCTTCCCAAAATCCTTAAAGGCGCGCTTTAAGTGGGCGCACTACGCGATCGCGCCTTGGTCTTTGGGGGTGTCTCCAGACTTGATCTTGATTGATGGACGATTTCGGCTGGCCTGTGCACTGACAGCAGCCCGTCACGCGTCACCAGGCACACTCCTCTTTTTTGATGATTACGCCACACGACCCTGGTACTGGTCGGCACGGCACTACCTCAGCTTAGTGGCGCGGGCCGGTCGCGCCGCAGTGTTTGAGGTGCTCGACACGCCCGACCCGCGATTGGATCAAGCAATCCTTAAAGCCGCTCGCGACCCTCGCTGAGTTACACCTGGTCTCGGATCACCCCGCGGACAATGCCGAGTACTTCCACATCTGCATTGTGTAAAACGATGGGTGCCATGGATGGGTTTGCGGGGACTAACTGAACGCCTTCTGGACCTAAATGGAGGGTCTTGAGCGTGACTTCCCGCTGGTTGATCCTGACAACGACCTTTTCACCATGCTCTGCTGCTTGCGATTGTTCAATGATCACAAGATCGCCATCCAAAATATTTGCCTCTTTCATGGAGTCACCCCGAGCGCGTAGCGCATAGGTGTTTTTCCGCGCGAGACGTCGTGGGATGGCCACTGTCTCTGATTGGGTAAAGAGATCCATTGGAGTCCCGCAGGCGACCCAGCCCAAGACAGGAACCTCGACAAAGCCTTCGGCAAACTCCTCGTAGGTGGGGATACCCTCAAAGGGAAGAGTCCGCTTGCGAGCGGGCAATAAAATCGCGACCATGTATAACCTCCAAACACAGACTGGATATATATACAGTTAATGAAACCGTTTGCCAACCTAGGCGATGCCCCGCTCACGCCTGAGACGCTCTATTTCTTGCCCCTTGGCGGGTCAGGGGAGATTGGAATGAACTTCAATCTCTATGGGTTCAATGACCAATGGATTGCCGTTGATGTTGGGATCACCTTTGCGGATGACACGACACCCCCTGGTATTGAGGTCATCACACCAGATCCCTCGTCATTGAAAACGTTGGGGGAGCGATTGATTGCCATCATCATCACCCACGCCCATGAGGATCACGTCGGTGCAATTGGTTATCTTTGGCCTGCATTGAAGGCGCCGGTGTATTGCACCGGGTTCACAGCCTCAGTGGCCGAGCGCAAGCTTGGCGAGGCGGGTCTTTTGGATCAGGTCGCGTTACATCGTGTGCTTCCGGGTGAACGCCGCAGCTTCGGTCCCTTCGAGATCGAGTGGATTGCGCTGACGCATTCGATTCCCGAGTCCCACGCACTCTGTCTAGAGGTCGGGGGCCTGCGGGTTGTGCATACCGGCGATTGGAAACTCGATCCCAATCCACTCGAAGGCGTGCACTACGACGACCGACGCTTAATGGCCCTGGGCGATGCTGGTGTGGATGTGGTGATTGGCGATTCGACCAATGCCACGGTGGACGGTTGGTCAGGCAGTGAATTGGACTGCTACCGTGGATTGCTTGACGTCATTTCCCAAGAGCAACAACGGGTCTGTGTGACCTGCTTTTCCTCGAATACAGCTCGGTTAGCGAGTCTTGGGCGGATCGCGCGAGAAACCGGGCGGCGCATCACGATCTTGGGGCGTAGCTTGTTTCAGTATGTGGCGACGGCAAAGGCCAATGGTTATTTGCGTGAGTTTCCTGAGCTCGTGCCGCCTGAAGATCTCGATTACCTGCCAAAATCAGAACAACTGATCTTGGCGACAGGATCCCAAGGGGAGGCACGCGCTGCGATGGCCCGGCTTGCCCGTGGTGAACATCACAGCTTGGTCCTAGAAGCCGATGATTGCGTGGTGTTTTCGTCCAAAGTGATCCCGGGGAATGAGAAGAAACTATTCCGCTTGTACGACCTTCTGTCGTCGAAGCGGATTCGTGTTGTGACTGAGGCAGAGGCCTGTGTGCATGTCTCGGGTCACCCCTGTCGCGATGAGCTGACTTGGATGTATCGCGCGCTTCAGCCAAACACTGTGATTCCGGTACATGGTGAACATCGGCACATGGTGGCGCATGCTGAACTTGCCCAGCAGTTAGGGTGTAGTGCGCTGACGGTGCAAAATGGCGATTTAGTGTCTTTGACGACGAGCCCGCCTCGGGTTGAAGCCAAGATTGCCTCGGGGCGTTTAGGGTTGTCTGGCACGTCCTTGGTGCCCTTGACGGACAGGGCTTTGAATGAACGGCGAGCGCTGGCACTTGGCGGGATGTTGAGCATCACTGTCGTTCTGGATAAGAAGTCGAGACTGGTGGGGCAACCACAGATTGAGCTGATGGGTGTTCCAAGTGGTGAGTTGGGGGGTGAGGCACTCAAGGCTGAGCTCACGTTTGCGGTCGAAGAGATCCTCGCGGAAGCCTCGAGCAGAGTGCTGCAGTCCGATGACGCGCTACGCGAGATGATTCAGCGAGAACTCGCCCATTCCCTCCATCAATGGATGGGCATCAGGCCACGCCAGTTGGTGCAAGTGATTCGGATTTAATCGCGCGTTCAAGCCACCACATAATGAGCGGCTGAATTGCCACAATCACAATGTAGGCAGCAAGTAACCACTCGACGTGCTCAAGAGCGCCGGTGGGTCCAGTGGATAAAATCCAAGCGCCAAGCACTGCACCAATGCCTGTGCCCAGGTGTCGTACGGTCACCTGGAATGCCATGTGTGCCCCCCGTTCTTCAGGGGCAGGGACGAGACTTGATCCGGTATGCGCCACCACGCTTCGCGATGAATTGAACACCATCATGATCGGAAACAGGACCATCAAGGGTGCGAGTAGCGGATCAAACCCGAATAACACCACCGCTGCTGCGACTGAGCCAAGGCTGACAACCAGACTGGCTCTCGCAATGCCAAATCGATCCGCGTTCCAGCCTGCAATTTGCATTGACATCAATGTGCAGGTCCCTCCGATCGCATACAGTAAGCCAATCAACTCGCGGGGATAGCCGAGATTCATTTGAAAGTAGGTAAACATGTTGGGAATGAACAAGAAACTCGCCATCGGCGTGATGCCAACGATGAGATAGGCCACCGCTGTTTTCTTGCGGGCCAAGAAGGTCCAGGTCCCTTGCCAACGGCTTGTCCGGCGCGTTTGCAGATGATTTGGGATAAACAGCAGGGTGGCAATCATGGCCAGGCCACTGGCGACAGACACACTGTAGAACGGTAATTGCCATCCGCCAATGCGGGCCAGCTCTAGACCTAAGGGGACCCCAGCGATTGCCGCGATCGAGAAGGCGGCGCCAGCCAATCCAACTGCGCGGCCGCGCTTTTCCGGCGCGATGGCATCAGTCAAGATGGTCATGGCAAGACCTGTGGCGGGTCCCCCAAACACGCCTGCCAATGCGCGTCCAATGAGAAGCCCGGACAGCCCATAGGTTTCTCCAAGGCTGGGGGTGATGATCGCGATGCACAGTAATCCAAGCAGACACCCAGCCAGTGCACGTTTTCTCGGGAGGACATCCATGTAGCGGGCGCTGATAAAGCTGACTGTGGCTGCCGAGAACACATAGGCGGCGGTGATGAGACCGAGTGCATCGAGACGCAATCCAAGCTCGCGCGCGAAATCTGGTCCAAGCGGCATGATCATCATGAAGTCGACAATCGTGACAAATTGAATGCCAAGCACCAGCAGCGCAATTTTCAATTCAAAGCGAGAGAGGCCAAACATAGGCGGACCGAAACCAGACGGTGATTAAACGCCTACGGTAGCCCAGTTTCCGATTCAGAGCTATGTGTGAGATCAAGTCAGTTTGTCTTGGGGCCTTTGATTTTGCGCCTGCGTGGTGGTCCCCCGGGCAAGAATCGAACTTGCATCTAACCCTTAGGAGGGGCTTGTTCTATCCGTTGAACTACCGGGAGCGCAGGGAAGTGTAGCGGAATTCATCAGGGAGATCTGCCGTCGGCCAGTTCGGAGGCGGCGCTGAAGACGGCGATACTGGTTCCACGGATCACTGCGTGAGTCTATTTTTGCGTTGGTGCGCATGAAAACACGGGTTCGTCAGCCTGAAATCCGCCGAAGCTCAGGACTTTCCGGTACACTCGCCGCGAACACTTGGATAGGCATGGCATGACCCTGGAACTCATCAGTCTTACGTGTGAGCGCGATGACCGCGTGTTGTTTCATGAGCTGTCGATCGGTGTTGAAGCCGGCGAGATCGTGCGGATTGCAGGGCCGAATGGCGCGGGAAAAACGACGCTACTCAGGATGATTGCTGGGTTATTTGAGGCGACTGGGGAGATACGCTGGCAAGGTGTGCCGTTGCGGACTGTGCCGGAAGTGCTGTTATACATCGGACATGCCCCGCAAGTGTCGCGGGAGTTGACGGTGCAAGC
>RFUY01000123.1 GCA_009922705.1 Gammaproteobacteria bacterium | reverse complement strand
CTGGAAGGCCGATCATTACTGGATTTTGGCGCTGGCTCTGGAATTCTGGCGATTGGCGGCGGGCTGCGTGGCGCCTCGCCACTGGTCGCCCTCGATATCGATCCACAAGCACTCGAGGCAAGCGCCCACAACGCGCAACTCAATACGCTGTCGTTAACCTGCTGTTTACCCGACGCCTTACCGCCCGACCCCTTCGATGTGGTGATCGCAAATATCTTAGCTAACCCACTCATTGCGCTTGCACAGATACTCGTCAGTGCCCTCAAGCCAGGGGGCTTCTTGGTCCTTGCCGGCCTACTCGACAGTCAAGCCAAAGCCGTTCAAGAGGCCTACCCAACCATCACTTGGGACCCTCCTGTCTCCAAAGACGGCTGGACGCGATTGTCAGGTCAACAGCGTCTGCTCTGATACACTGCGCGCCATGCAGATTGGCGATCTACACTTTACAAACCCTGTTTGGCTCGCGCCCATGGCTGGCGTGACAGATCGACCTGTCCGGGCGCTGGCACGGCAGTTGGGTGCGGGCATGGCGGTCTCAGAAATGGTGCACGCCGATCTGGCGTTATGGAATACACCCAAAAGCAGTCGGCGGTTGGATCACAGCCAAGAGCCTGGTCCGATCTCGATGCAGATTGCCGGCTATGACCCGGCGATGTTGGCAGAGGCGGCGCGCGCGCACGTCGACCGTGGTGCTGACATCATTGACATCAATCTCGGCTGTCCTGCAAAAAAAGTCCTCAAAAAGGCCGCTGGCTCCGCGCTCATGCGCGATGAAGCGCTGGTGGCAGATATTTTTCGGGCTGTGGTCAAAGCTGTCCCAGTCCCAGTCACCGTCAAAATGCGAACTGGCTGGGATCACGCCCATAAAAATGGACCGGTGATCGCTCAGATGGCGGAATCATTGGGGTTGCAAGCGGTCACAATGCATGGACGCACACGGTGTGACTACTTCAAAGGCGATGTGGAGTACGACACCATCCGTCGCACCCGCGATTGCCTGACCATCCCACTGATCGCCAATGGCGACATCCGCACCGCAGCCCAAGCCCGCTCTGTCCTCGCGAGCACCGGCGCGGATGCCGTCATGATCGGACGAGCGACCCAAGGGAACCCCTGGTTAGCCGGACAAATTGCGGCCGCACTCATGGACCAACCCATCCCCTCCCCTACCATTCCAGCGCAAGTTCGGGTGATGGCAGACCTCGTCTCTGCAATTCATACGTTTTATGGCCCGGTCACTGGGGTTAAGATGGCCCGAAAACACATGAGTTGGTTTTTGGCCCGCTTTGAGGGTGGCGCGCAGATCTGGGCAAGCCTCTGCCAAGAAACCGACCTAGAGGTCCAACACCGCTTATTTTTGGCGGCCGCCGAGGAGGGGCAGTTGGCATGGCGCAGAGCTTAAAGGAATTGGTTTCCGAGTCGTTGGAGGCATATTTTGAGACGCTCGACGGCGACTGGCCCAATGACCTCCACACCCTTGTCCTTGCGCAAGCAGAAGAGCCCCTGCTACTCGCAGTCTTAGCGCGCTGTGACCACAATCAGACCCGCGCTGCGGAGATTCTTGGGATGAGTCGCAATACCCTGCGGGCCCGCATGCGCCGTTACGGCATACTCGATTAGCGCACACGCTGGTATACTCGCGCGCTTTTCCAGCACGGAGTCACCCAGCCATGACGGCAGCCGAAGCTCGTCCCATCTCCCTCTCTGATAAAACGGGGCTGATTGAATTTGCGCAGGGATTGCATGCGCGCGGTGTCACACTCATCTCCACCGGCGGGACATTCAAAGCCTTGACTGAAGCTGGGATTCCAGCGACTGAAGTGTCTGCGCTGACAGGTTTTCCGGAGATGATGGATGGACGTGTCAAAACCTTACACCCAAAGATCCACGGTGGGATTTTAGGGCGCCGCGATCAAGATCAGGCGGTCATGGCCGCCCATGAGATCGCCCCGATTGATCTGGTTTGCGTCAATCTCTACCCCTTTGCTGCCACCATCGCTCGTCCTGGGACTACACGTGCTGAGGCGATTGAACAAATCGACATTGGCGGGCCAGCCATGGTGCGCTCAGCGGCAAAGAATCACGCGTGGGTCGGGATCGTCACAGATCCCAGCCAATATTCTGACGTCCTGTCAGCACTTGACCACGGTGGCTTTGATCTGACGTTTCGGGCAGCACTCGCAAAAGCCGCGTTCCAGCACACGGCAGCCTACGATGCAATGATTGCCAATTATCTGGGGCAGTCGGAGGACGCTCCAGGCTATCCAGACAAGCTGTTTTTGCAGGCTGAACGCGTTGAAGTGCTTCGCTATGGCGAGAATCCACACCAATCCGCCGCATTTTATCGCGACCCTAAGGCCCCGACAGGGACGCTTGGACGCGCCACCCAGCGGGCAGGAAAGGCGCTGTCGTTCAACAATATTGCCGACACAGATGCGGCACTGGAATGCGTCCGCCAGTTTGAGCAACCGGCCTGCGTCATCGTCAAGCACGCAAACCCCTGTGGGGTTGCTGTGGCAGCCTCGCTTGAAGAGGCCTACAGTCGCGCCTATGCAACCGATCCCACCAGTGCGTTTGGTGGCATCATTGCCTTTAATCGCACGCTCGATGCAGACACCACACAGCGCATCCTCAGCCAACAATTTGTGGAAGTGATCATCGCGCCCGACGTGGCGTCCGATGTCCCTGCCCTGTTTAACAGCAAACCGAATGTGCGCTTACTCACCGTCGGGGCGCTGCAGCGTGCACAGCCTCAGCAAGATTTACGTCGGATTCAGGGCGGCTGGTTGGTCCAGGACACCGATCTTGGGGATATTCAAGACAACGACCTAACGGTTGTCACCGAACGCGCACCGACCGCAAGCGAACGCGCGGATCTGCTCTTTGCCTGGCGAGTCGCCAAGTTTGTGAAGTCAAACGCCATTGTCTACGCACACTCGGGTCAAACCATTGGCGTTGGCGCCGGCCAAATGAGCCGTGTGTACTCGGCTCGTATCGCGGCGATTAAAGCGGCCGACGCCGGGCTGACCGTGGCCGGTAGTGTCATGGCATCCGATGCCTTCTTCCCCTTCCGGGATGGTATTGATGCGGCAGCAGAGGCTGGGATTCGGGCGGTGATTCAGCCGGGTGGCTCGATGCGGGATGCCGAGGTGATTGAGGCAGCCAATGCCCACGGAATCGCCATGGTCTTCACCGGCATGCGCCATTTCCGTCACTAAATTCTTGGGCTAAGGAGGTCCGATGCACATTCTGGTCATTGGCAGCGGCGGTCGCGAACACGCACTCGCTTGGAAGTTAGCGCAATCCAACCGTGTCACCCGAGTCAGTGTCGCCCCTGGGAACGCGGGCACCAACACCGACGGATGCATTCAAAATGTGGCACTTGCCGCAACCGATGTGCCTGGGCTGGTCGCCTTTGCTCAGGAATTCGCGGTGGACTTGACGGTTGTGGGTCCAGAAGCTCCCTTAGTGATCGGGCTCGTGGATGCCTTTGAGGCCGCAGGTTTGGCCTGTTTTGGCCCATGCCAAGCGGCAGCCCAACTCGAAGGCTCTAAAGCGTTCAGCAAAGCATTTCTAGAACGACATGGAATCCCCACCGCCGCGTATGCCACCTTCACCGAAGTCGACCCGGCAATTGCCTATATCCGCGCACAAGGCGCGCCGATCGTGGTGAAGGCCGACGGTTTGGCAGCTGGCAAAGGCGTGATCTTGGCGCACACCGAAGCAGAGGCCATCAATGCAGTCGAAACGATGCTCTCCGGGAACCAATTTGGTGAAGCGGGGCATCGCGTGGTCATCGAAGAATTTTTACGTGGCGAAGAGGCGAGCTTTATTGTGATGGTCGATGGCACAGACTGCCTGCCATTGGCCTCATCGCAGGATCACAAAGCGGCCTATGATGGGGATCAAGGGCCAAACACAGGCGGCATGGGTGCGTACTCGCCAGCCCCGGTGGTCGATCAAGTGGTCCACGATCGCATCATGGCAGAGGTGATCAAACCGACCATTGCTGGCCTCGCCGCCGATGGGCTCTACTACCGTGGTTTCTTGTATGCCGGCATCATGGTCACCGCAGATGGAACACCCAAGGTGTTGGAATTTAACTGCCGCTTTGGTGACCCTGAAACGCAGCCGATTTTGATGCGACTGAAAACAGACCTCGTTGATCTCATCGAAGCCGCCTGCACCGGGCGCTTAGGCCAGTCCATCGCCACTTGGGATGCGCGCGCTGCAGTCGGTGTCGTGATGGCAGCACCCGGTTATCCTGGAGACTATCCGACCGGGGCTCCCATTCTGTTTGGTGACGATCAACCGGAAACGGCGGTGTTTCATGCCGGGACGCGTAACCTTGATGGCCAGGTGATGACTGCTGGAGGGCGCGTATTGTGTGTCACCGCACTGGGGGCTTCTGTGGAGGCTGCGCAGCAACGCGCGTACGCACGTCTCGCGGAGATTCAGTTTGCGGGGGCCCAGTTCAGACGGGATATTGGCTACCGGGCGATTGAACGTGAACAGGCAGTGGCCCGCCCAAGCGCAACGCCTGAGGGCTAATCTCCACCGCGCGGCCTTCAAAGCGCACGCCGGCTGACGCGGCCTCTGCGCACGCGTCCGCAAACACAGGATCGATGGAGACCGCAGGACGAATCTCCCGAATCCCAGTGTGCATCGCCACAAACACCACCCCAACGGGGGACCCCTCCCGCGCGAGTGCAGTGAGTAACCGGAGGTGCGCTGTTGCTCGGGCCGAGGGCGCATCAGGAAAGTAGCCC
>RFUY01000122.1 GCA_009922705.1 Gammaproteobacteria bacterium | reverse complement strand
CAGGCACATTAAAGCGGAAGAACTTGTGCTGTGCGTCACGCGCAACAGAACCACTTGCCCCCATCCCGAAAAATGCAACTTGACGCGCCTGACAAAATAAATCGACGGCCCGCGCAAGCGTGGATACATCCAGCGAAGCCTTAAGGTCTTGGACTGAACGTATGGCCTTATCCGTGAGCTTTGAAAAGATTTCAGGAATGTCGTCATGCTCAGCCACCATTGCAGTCGTCAGCGCCGGACCGCTGGCGAGACTCTGAGCAAGCCGAAGTTTGAAATCAGGGAATCCACTGGCCCCAAACGAGCGGCAAAATCGATTCACTGTGGGTTCGGAGACCCCAGCCTGTTGAGCAACTCGCGCGAGCGTCATCGAAAGCACACGTGATGCATCCGCCAGAACAAAAGCAGCCACTTTGCGCTCGGACCGACTTAGCTGATCCACGGATGATTCAATTTCTGCTAACACCGAAAGCCCTCTCAAAACCAGACTACCTTTTTCATAAAATTTACGTATTATTACCAAAATAATTAGACGTGTTTCATCAAAAATAGACAGGTATGATGACATGATTAGAGTAGCTATTAACGGATTTGGACGAATCGGACGCAATATCCTTCGCGCGCTTTACGAAAGAAACCTACAAACCGACATTCAAATTGTCGCAATCAATGATCTTGGGAGTCCTGAGATTAACGCGCACCTGCTGCAATTTGACACGACCCATGGCCGTTTTGGATTCAAAGTCAATCAGACAGAGACTGGTTTTGAGATCAATGGAGAGACGATTAGGACGTTTGCTATTCGAGATCCAGAGCAACTCCCATGGGCAGACCTCGGTATCGATATTGTGTATGAGTGCACCGGATTATTCACGTCAAAACAGCAAGCCATGGCCCATATTCATGCGGGCGCTCAGAAAGTGATCATTAGCGCACCTGGAAAGGATGTTGACGCCACAATCGTTTTCGGTGTGAACGACTCAATTTTGTCTGATGAGATGCAAATCATCAGTAACGCAAGCTGCACCACGAACTGTCTAGCACCGCTTGCAAAAGCGCTTGATGACGCCTTTGGATTAGAAGATGGACAAATTACAACGATTCACGCCTTTACCAATGACCAGAAGCTAATCGATGTCTATCACTCTGACCTCTATCGAGCTCGCGCAGCCGGTCACTCGATGATTCCAACCAAAACTGGTGCGGCAGCGGCGGTTGGATTGGTATTACCTCACCTAAACGGGCGACTTGATGGCATGGCAGTGCGGGTTCCGACAATTAACGTCTCGCTGGTAGATCTGACCTGCCGTCTTAAAACGGCTGCATCCGTGGAGGAAATCAATCAAGCCCTTGTGAGAGCATCAGCCGCGAGTCCTAAAGGGATCCTAGCAGTGAATTCTTTGCCGCTTGTCAGCCAAGACTTTAACCACAATCCAGCAAGCTCGATCGTAGATCTCAACCATACCAAGACATTGGGATCACTGACTAAGGTTCTCTCTTGGTATGACAACGAATGGGGGTTCTCAAACCGTATGCTCGATACCTCTCTGGCGTGGATGGTGAGGGATTGTTCTCGGCGCTCGGCAGCTTAAATTAACCTGTGCTGAGTATTAACGGACGCATCTCTTTCGTCTAATGTGCATGCGAGCAGCGCAAGACAAAGACTCAGCGCGGGTTATCCGCTCGATGCCGCCAAAGATCGTGGCGCATCGCAATGAGCCCAAATAGAGGTCCAATCAGTAACCACCAGACGATCTCCACTGAACCACCCTCCAACAGGGCGGAGACCCAAAGAATAGATCCCACTGAAATCGCGAATCCCATACTGTTTTGCAGAGCCAAGGCGCTACCAACATCCTCCGGCGCACAGGCCTTTGCTGAGAGTGCCGAAAATTGCGCCGAATCTGCCACCACAAAGAATCCCCAGGCCAACAGGATGGCTAAGGCCAGCATGGAACCACTCGCCTGTAACAAAGGGTACACAAAGCAGAGCGCGCCCGAGGCAAAGAGCGAGAAAAATGCAAGGCGTGCACTTCCCCAAATCCGGCTCAGCCAGCCCGCCCAGATCGCCCCGAGTGTTCCAGTAGCAATGACTGCAAATGACCAACCAGAAATCGCCTGCCCGGTTGCATCGGCACCAAGGGCCCCAGCAACGAGCCACGGAACCAGCAGCCAAAACGCGTACAGCTCCCACATGTGCCCAAAATAGCCAAATGCTGCACCCCGATATCCTGGGATCTGAAAGGCCTTGAGGATCGCGCCAAGTCTGACCGGACCAGTCTTCGGAACCCCGTGCGGTCCCTCTCCAATCACCGTGATCAAGCCAGCCGAGCCCAGTGCCAATCCAGAGACCGCAAGCAATACCCAGTGCCATGGCCAGTCAGCGCCGATCGCCGCGAGCCCATGAGGCAGCGCGGTCCCAAGCGTCAGCATGCCCACCAGTAAGCCAAGCGCGAACCCTGGCAGGTCGGGCGACCAACTCACAATGAGCTTCATACCCAGGGGATAGATGCCCGCCAAGCAGACACCAATCGCGAAACGAGTCATCACTGCCAGGGCAAACACGTCAACAACCCAGATAAAGACAAGATTGAGGAGCGCTCCGATCACAGCAGAGATTGCAAATAGCCGAGGCGCCGGTAGATGGTCCGCAAGCCCCGTTAAGCCAAGCACCAAAGTACCGGTGATAAAACCGATCTGCACCGCGGCCGTCAGTTGCCCGAGATCGGCTGGCAGCAGGGCGCCATCGAGAATCAAACTCTCAGCCACTCCATTCACGCTAAACCAGAGCGTACAGCCGAGGAGCTGCGCCAGGATGATCCCGGTCAAAGCCACCGTTGGTGAGACACGGGGGCTTGCACCCATCAACCCCTGCCCTTACTGTCCATGCGGTAACACCGGAATGATACCTGCGCATTACAACATGGATTTCTCGAAACGCTTGGTGATCACACCTGAAAACTACGTCTGGTTTGATTCGCCGTCTGCGACGGTGACGCGGATGCCACTGGAGCGTGAAGCCGTTGAATCAGGACACACCACCTCGATCGTTCGGTATGCCGCAGAGGCCTCATTTACAGAACATGCCCACCCAGGCGGTGAAGAAATCTTTGTCCTCGACGGCGTTTTTGAAGACGATGCGGGTCGTTACCCCGCCGGAACCTACCTGAGAAATCCAATCGGAACAACGCATGCGCCGCGAAGTGGTCCAGGCTGTACCTTGTTTGTAAAATTGGCACAGCACGCCCGTGACGATCGCGCGCAATTGGTCATCGACACGCAGTCAGCCACATTCGTTCCAGGCTATGGCGGACTTCGCGTCTTACCGCTGCATACTCACGGCTGTGTGTCCTCTGCGCTAGTGTATTGGCCTGCTGGAGAACGCTTCGTGCCACACACGCATGTGGGTGGTGAAGAAATCTTTGTCCTGTCCGGTACGTTTCGTGATGAGCATGGGATTTACCCTAAGGGCTCTTGGATCCGGAGCCCTCATCTGTCAACGCACACCCCTTGGGTGGAAGAGGACACCCTAATCTTCGTGAAAACGGGACATCTCGGCTAGCACCCAACCCGTTGGATCGTCGCAACGCGTCGACGCGATCAGAGATAACTGCGACGGTCTGCCGCCACATCGGACTCAGAGGACTCTGCGGGCGACTCCGTCGCACTCTCAACAGTGGACTCTGACGGTGAGGAAGGCGCACTGGCCTCGGTGCCGGTTTCAGTGTCAGACGTCGATCCAGAGACTGCTCCCGCGACCCCGTCAGAGCCTGACTCATTGGAGGAGTCAGTACTGCCACCTCCTGCTCGCCAATTTGGCGTAGACGAACGTGTTGGGATCGCCATGCGTCCGCGCGCCTCGATCACTGCGAGCGTCTCCGCCAAGGGGGCTGCGCGTCGAGCCGACAGGGTTCGGATGATTCGAGCAGAGGATTGGGCACTGATCAAATCGACTGACAGGGAATGACCAGGATCTTCAACAATCAGTAATTGGTTCGGTATTCCCGCGGATCGCATCATCGAGAAGAGAAACGTCGCACGACGCCCTGGGGCATCCACCACGCTGATCTCCAATCGATTGACACCGGTTCGCGGGGTGACGCGCAGCAATGCATCGGGTCGGTAGATGCCTAACGGCTCCGCATTCAGTGTGACTGACAGCCGTCCGGATTGACCGAGTACACGCGGCCAGAACTTCTGCGCATCTAGCCTCGGATCAATCAAAGCCAACACCACATCGCCTTGTGCTGCCTGGAGCACACGGATGACCGTAGACGTCTCGGTCAATGGCGTTGGAAAGGCGGATTGGCCGGCGACCGGACCCGCAAGACTCAACACGCACAACAGCATCGCCCACGACACGGAAGACCGTCTGCCGATCTGCGAAACACGATTGACCTTAAAACGACACAGCATGCAGTAGACATCGACCACGACGACGAAAACATGAGGCGTCTGACTTTAGATGCACGGGCAGTCACCCCAGTCCCACGACGATCCCGAGACGTTTCTCTACATCAAATCAAAATCAGGCGCCTGACAGCGCAAAAACTCTCCCACGCCCTTCTCAACCAAAACGGTGCCCTCGCGTTGCACTAGACGGCCACGGACCAAGGTCTCAGTCACGCGTCCGGTCACAGTAATCCCTTCATAGGGAGTGTAATCGACAGCATGGTGTAGATCCGCGTTATTGATTGTCCAGGTGGCCTCCGGATCCCACAGGGCAAGATCAGCGTCAGCACCCACAGCAATCACGCCTTTCCGGGGGAACAAGCCATACAGGCGCGC
>RFUY01000121.1 GCA_009922705.1 Gammaproteobacteria bacterium | reverse complement strand
TGGGCTCCATGTGAGACCGGTGATCTCACACTCTTTTGGCCCAACCATGAACCGATGGATTTCACCTGTCTCAGTGTCAGCTAACAACATTTGGTTATTACCCATGCCCACATAATCCTTGGCATTGGAGTAGTTTCCATCTGTCTGAATCCAAAGATTCCCTTCAGAATCGAACTTGATGCCATCAGGGCTGTTGAACATGTTGTCAGGGGTGATATTGCTCGATCCCGCGTAAACATCTGAGTGAATGGTCGGGTTACCGGCCATCACATAGAAGTCCCACTTGAAGGTCTCAGAGGCATGATCTGCATTGTCTGGAATCCAACGAACAATTTGACCGTAGACGTTCTTCTCGCGAGGGTTTGCCGCGTTAACAGGCTGTGACTCGGAGCCGCGACGACTGTTATTTGTCAAGGCAACATAGGCTTCAACCTTCTTAGGATGCGCGGCAACCCATTCCGGACGATCCATTGAGGTTGCACCAACCATAGACCCAGCAAAGCGCGCAAAGACCAAGGTCTCATCAGCAGCCATGCCAGCCGCAGACAAAGACACCCACTGACCACGACCGTTTTCATCGAACTTGGCGACAAACAACTCACCATCATCAAGCAAGTCCCAGTTGTCGCCGCCTGGCACATACCGCTCGGCACTGATGAACTTGTACAAGAACTCGCCACGCTCGTCATCACCGAGGTAGACCACTGCGCGTCCATCCTTAGCAATCACCACTTCAGCATTCTCATGCTTGAAACGGCCCAGCGCAGTCAATTTCTTGGGCATGCGACGTCCAGTTGGATCAACCTGAACCACCCAGCCGTGACGATTGGGCTCATTCGGGTGCTTGGAGACATCAAAGCGCTCATCGGTCTGCGCCCAGTTGTACCCGCGCTCTTTCCCTTTTGGTGCCACACCGTAGCGCTTTAATTCAGCGGTTTGCTGGAACGCTTCCCCTTCTGATGACCGGAAGTAGCTGTTGAAGTTTTCCTCACACGCAAGGTAGGTGCCCCACGGTGTGCTTCCATTTCCACAGTTGTTAAACGTGCCCAGAATCTTCACACCCGCTGGGTCAGCGGCTGTTTTGATCAGGTCGCTACCGCGCACTGGCCCCACCACTTCGAATTCTGAATCAGGCGTGATGCGACGGTTGTACGGGCTGTCCTTGACGATTTCCCACTGACCATTGCGCTCAGCCAGTTCAACGACAGTCAAGCCATGCGCCGCCTTACCCTTGTTGACATCATCGTCAGACACAGGCTTCGCATCAGCGTTGTTTCCAAAAGTGACTTCGATATTGGTGTATTCGTTGTTGTACACCAGCACGGTACGGCCACCATCGACAACAAACATGTCCATCCCGTCGTTGTTATCACCTGCAGACAACAACTGAGTGGCGGCTGATCCGCGGCTTGCGTGATCAAAATCAGCCACACCAGAGACCAGTGGATCACCCCAACGAATCACCACTTGTGATGTGAATCCAGGTGGGACAGTAATGTCATCGGCGCCATTTGCAGCCACTGGCTCGAAAGACAAGCCAGAGACGGTCTTCGCCATTGCCTTCTTGGCAGGCAGTCCAGCAGCCGCGACAAACGCGGTTAACCCGAGCGCAGAGGTCCCCTTCAAAAATGAACGGCGTGACACAATGGCTTGGAACTCAGTGTCCTGCTGGCGCTCTGGCGCGTGCAGATCATCGAATTCGTCAAAAGACAAAATCTGATCAGTCATGATGCGATCCTCAGTTGATGAGTAAAAAGGAATCGCTGTTTTACGATGCTTTTATGACAGGCAAATGTAGTCTCGATGACAGTTTATTGACGATGCAACGCTAGGAGACAAAAGGGCCGGCTCACGCATCGAGATCACAAGAAACGACGCGATTCCGAACCATACACGCATCGCTGTGACGCTCTCGGAATTCCTCGGTCCTCAGGCATGTACAGGCCGAGCAAACGTTTCCCCGCCTTTCGATCAGAGACAGCATGCCCATGCGATCAGCCCATGCCTATCTCTGCCTCAGACTGTCTTGGTTTCCCAACCACTACTTTTTACTAATCGTCATCAGTAGAACCCACCACACCACTATGCCAGACTCCGAAAGACCTCAGGACAATTCATCATTAAGGGACTTAATTATGAATAATAAAAAACTCTTTGGTTTTCTCGTCTCCTTGGCGCTTGGCGCACCAGCACACCATGTGATTGCCGATGTGATCAGTATCGGAACCACCAAGGGTGGCGCCGTTGCTCAGATCGGCACGACCATCTCTAACGTGGTCTCCGTTAGCACCCCGCATCAAATGCGGCCACAGAAAATGGGGGGAACACAGCAGTATGTTGATGCGATTGATCTCGGGAAGATTGAATTTGGCTATGCCAATGTCATGCAGTATTACATGGCGGCGTCAGGGACTGGTCTCTCAGCAGGAGAGCCCAAAAATAATTTGGTGCTTGTCGCAACGATGGTCCCCTTCACGCAGGGTGTGATTGTGACCTCCAAGTCTGGGATCAAGACAATTGCCGATCTAAAGGGTAAGCGAATTCCAGCGCAGTATGGAAGTTCTCCTCTTTTCCAGACCTTTTGGGATGCTTTTTTAGCCACTGAAAACTTGACCACTGCGGACTACAGCCCAGTCCCTGTTGCCTCGTTACCAAAAAGCTGGGAAGCCTTCAAAGAGGGGAAAGTCGATGCAACAATCGCTGCGGTTGGATCTGCAGCCGTTAAAGAGATGAACTCAGTGATCGATGGCGGTGTTCGGTATATCTCGATCCGGGATACCGATGCACTTCGCAATGCGCTCCCGAAGACACTCATCGGAATCACAAATCCCGCCAAAAATCTGGATGGCGTCATTGAACCGACAGCAATGCACTCCTATGCGACCGTCTTATTCGCGCACAAAGGTGTCAGTGATCAAGTGGTCTACGATGTGGTCAAGGGGTTACACGAAAATACGGCAGCCTTGAAAGAGGGAGGACCGCTTTGGGACACCTATGATGCGTCTCAGCTCGGTCAAGACCATGGGCTGCAGTACCATCCAGGTGCCGTAAAATACTTCAAGGAAGTTGGCCTTCAGTAGGCATTGAGTCGTCCGGCGGATCTCCATGGCAAGAACGATACTGGCGTCACTGATTTCTCTGCTGGCGATCTTTCTTGTCATGGATGGCCCCCAATCCCTGGGGTTGCTGATTTACGACGAGCAATTTGCAATCATCATCTTAGGGGCCGCTCTCGCATTATGTTTTATTGCCGGAGAGACCTCGCACATTCAACGCCTGATTCTGTGTGGCCTCGCCCTCGCAACCTTTGTTTTCGCCTGGCGTTATCCGGTCTTGTCTCAGGAGTTCTATTCGCATCCGTTTGAAGTTCAACTGATCGGCGCGATCTTTGTTGCACTGACGTTCATCGGTTTGTATCGCACCAATGGCATGGGACTAGTACTCGTTCTAGCCATATTCTTAGGGTACGCCCTAATCGCGGATCTTATTCCCGGGACACTGCAAGGTCGTGGGCAAGCGATACACGAGCTAGTTGGCTACCTGGTCGTTGATTCAACAGCGATGCTCGGCTCGCCCTTAATGATTATCGCCACCATTGTGGTGCTCTACATATTTTTCGGGGCCTTATTGGCACGATCTGGCGGGTCAAATTGGTTCACCGATATTTCGATCGCACTCGTCGGACACTCCCGAGGTGGCCCAGCTAAGGTGGCCGTTATCTCTTCAGCACTGTTCGGATCGATCTCTGGGAGCGCTGTTGCGAATGTGGCCTCAACAGGTGTCATCACAATTCCAATGATGAAGGAATCCGGCCTCACGGCGCGACAAGCTGGCGCTTTTGAGGCTGCCGCATCCACTGGCGGGCAAGTGATGCCGCCAGTGATGGGCGCAGCTGGTTTTTTAATGGCAGAGTTTCTTCAAGTCAGCTACGGAGAAGTCATTAAGGCGGCCGCGGTTCCGGCGCTACTTTTCTTTTTTTCTGTCCTGTTACAGGCACATTGGCTGTCGGCACCACCGACCTTAGCTCATGCTGAGCGGCAACTCTCTGGACGCTCTCTGCGACAAGTTTTGAGGTCTGGCTGGTATTTCACAATTCCATTTGCAGTCCTGATCTTTTCTCTATTTGGTTTGAATCAATCCGCAGGCAAGGCGGCGATTTGGGCCTCGCTAGCCTTGATTTTGCTTGGGAGCTTTTGGTCCTATGGGGGGAAAAAGCTGCGGCCAATTGATGTCTGGGAATCACTCGTCGCAACGGGAGAAGTGGCAATCTCGATCATCCTCGTCGGTGCAATGGCTGGGATGGTCATTGGGGTGCTCGAAGTCACAGGACTCAGTTTTTCCTTAACGTTTTTACTTGTGCAACTCGGGCAAATGAACCCGCTCATCCTTCTCGGGCTGACTGCTGTGGTCTGCATCATCTTAGGGATGGGAATGCCCACCAGCGGTATTTATCTTCTCGTCGTCATGCTCGCCGCGCCACCCTTGATCCAAATTGGCTTTGAGCCGATTGCGGTCCACCTCTTTATTCTTTACTTCGGATTGATGTCAATGATTTCCCCGCCAGTAGCAGTTGCAGCTTTTACGGCTGCCAGTATTGCGGGGTCAAAGCCAATGGAGACCGCATTGACGGCTGTTCAACTGAGTTGGCCCGCCTTCATCGTTCCATTTCTCTTCGTTTACAACCCCGGGCTTTTGTTCGTTGAAGGCATTGGCATCGGAATTTGGACAATGATGGGGGCGGCTGTCGGTATCGTTGGGGTCTCAATGGCACTCGCTGCCCGGCGTCCGAAAAACCAACGAATGCTTGCCATGACCATCGGGAGTCTTGC
>RFUY01000013.1 GCA_009922705.1 Gammaproteobacteria bacterium | reverse complement strand
TTGCCGGTCACCGAGGGACAGGTGCGGTTACTTGATCAGTCGCTCGAGACGCTAAGCGGCAGACGGCTCGACAATTTGCGTGCGACCCACATCGGACTCATTTTTCAGACCCTAAATTTACTCCCGTACCTGGATGCAGCGACGAATGTGGCGTTGGGGGTTCAGTTTTCCGTCGCACGCCGCGCTCGGGTGAAGCACTTACCCACAGATATTGCGTCGCTCTTCGAGGCGCTTGGCTTATCGCGTGAACTCTTGTCTCGCCCGGTCAATCGGCTCAGCACCGGACAACAACAGCGGGTTGCGGCTGCGCGCGCACTGTTAGGCGGACCGGAGCTCATCATCGCAGACGAACCGACCTCTGCATTAGATCCCGTTTCTGGCCAGCGGTTTCTAGATGCCTTATTTCAGTCGATGGACCCGACCCGACAAGCGACCTTGATAGTCACCCATGATCCACGGGTCGCCGAGGTCTTTGATCGCCAGATCGTGCTCTCCGGAACCGAGGTTCACGCATGTTCCAGTTAGCGCTGCAATCGCTCCGCTTTCGAGCCCTTCCAGTCAGTTTGATCGTGCTCTCGCTGACCTTAGGACTGTCACTCATTCTGATTGTGGACCGCATTCAGGAAGGAACCCGCCGTGGGTTTGAGCAAACACTCTCTGGGGTTGATCTCATCATTGGGCCGCGCAGCGGCGACTTACAGATGTTGCTCTACACCGTCTTTCATTTGGGGAACCCCACCAATAATGTGACCAGTCAATCCATCGACGCACTGTCCAAAGATCCGACGATTGCCTGGACCGTCCCAATCGCGCTCGGTGACAGCCATCGAGGCTTTCGGGTGATTGCAACTGACCCCAGTTATTTTGACCATATCCGTGGCGCCGGTGGAGCACCGTTGCGCTTCGCGCAAGGAACCACATTAAGTGCGCTCAACGATGTCGTGCTCGGTGCCACCGCCGCGGAGCGCCTCGGATACACGCTCGGCCAAACGCTATTTCTGTCCCATGGCAGCGGACCGATGAGTGCGGCCCACGATGACTATGCCTTTAAGGTCGCAGGGATCCTCGCTCCTACCGGAACACCGACTGATCAAGCCGTCTTTATCCGGCTTGAAGGCTTTACGTTGTTACACCTAGGCTGGCAGTCTGGGACGCGTCTGTTCAGTACAGAACGGATCTTGGCAACGCAGCCTCGACTGGAAGACCTGCGACCTCGAGAGATCACGGCGGCCTTTGTCGGTGTCAATAGTCGCCTTCAGCTGTTTCGGCTCCAGCGCACCATCAATGAATACCCAGAGGAGGCACTGAGTGGGGTCTTACCCGGTGTCGCGCTCGGACAATTGTGGTCACTACTCGGCATGGCCGATCGCGCCTTCAATTTGCTGGCTTGGATTATTCTTGGCGTTGCGGTCGTCTCCATGATGACGATGACCATCACCAGCCTAGACGCCCGCCATCGGGAAATGAGTATCCTGCGTGCTGTCGGCGCCTCACCGCAGTACCTCTCCGGCTTACTGCTTGCTGAGGCCGCATTAATCGGCGTCGCCGCCTCGGTCTGCGCCATGGCTTTGGTGGGTTTGGTCAGTCTCTGGGCTCGCCCCTGGCTTGAAACCACACTCGGGATCTCACCAGAGCTTGCGTGGCTCTCAGCTGAGGATTGGCTCACCCTCGGTGGCGTCATCCTGGCTGGTGTGGCCAGTGCGGTGATTCCAGCGATCTTGTTGTATCGTTCTACGCTTCAGCATGGACTGATGGAGCGACGCACATGACAGTAATCCACCGATGCCTTGGCGTTTTATTGCTAACGCTCGCAGGGCTCAGTCAGGCTGCTGTCACGCCGACTGAAGAGGACCTGACCCGCTGGGGTGGAAATTGGGACCGACTGATTCCCGAGGGGGCCTATGACTTTATTCCTGAGAATTTCACGTTCGATCTGATGTTCGATCCGACCTTCCAGGCAAAGCTTGATGAAGCCAATCTAAAACTCAACCCAAGTCTCGAAGGAGAGCGCCTAGATCTCGCGGGCTTTATGGTGCCGCTGGAAACCAACGGAGGACAAGTGTCGTCGTTTTTACTGGTTCCCGAAGCGGGCCAATGTGTCCATGTGCCACCACCCCCCGTGAACCAAACCATCTTTGTTGACGCATCCCAAGCGCCTGTTGCCTTGCACGACCTCTACCAACCCATCCAGGTCATCGGGCGATTGTCTGTTGGACGTGCACAACATGAGATTGCTGAGAGCGGGTATGTCTTAATCCCCGAACGTGTCGAGACCATTGATTTGGGCGATGACCACGTTCCAGTGGTTCCAGGGGCCGACGGTGATCGATAAAGACCACTTAGCGTTGCGCTGCGTGGCGGCGCAAAAATCGTTGACACCACAGCGGATGCAGATCCTCGACGCGCTCAGTCAATGCAAAGAGCCGTGTTCAGCGTATGCGCTGAAAGACGCGCTTGCCAGTGACGGGCAACACTACAACATCAGTACGATTTATCGCGTCCTCGAGTTTTGGGAATCGCTTCAGGTCGTCCACAAACTCACCTCAAATAACACCTATGTCCTGTGCCAGGATGAACATGCGGAACATGTGCATGTGATTCAGCATTGCCAGCGGTGTGCATCCACAGTCGAGAACTGTGAGACCTCTCAGGCGTTGCAATTACCCGCAACCCTGCCGAACGATGGGTTTCAGGCAGATCCAAGCCAGGTCATTGAGCTGACCGGCGTCTGCCAACAGTGCCAAGTCGACGCGCGTTCGACTGCACACACGCATTCCGCTAGCGATTTCAAGCAATAAAAAAACCCCGGCCAGTGACCTGACCGGGGTTGGTGTCCAGGCAGGACTGATTTACATCATGCCGCCCATGCCACCCATGCCAGGATCCATTGCTGGCGCCGCTGGCTTGTCTTCCTTCACTTCTGTGATCATGCACTCTGTGGTGATCATCATGCCCGCAACAGAGGCTGCTGCTTGCAATGCCGAACGGGTGACCTTAGCTGGATCCAAGATTCCCATTTCGATCATGTCGCCATACTCACCAGTCGCTGCGTTGAACCCGTAGCTTCCAGCGCCCTGCTTGACCTTATCGACCACAACAGACCCTTCACCACCGGCATTAGCGACGATCTGACGCAACGGTGCTTCCATCGCGCGCTTGGCAATGGTGATACCCACGTTCTGCTCTTCATTATCACCTTGCAGGTCTGCAATCGCTTGCAAAGCACGGATCAAGGTTACGCCACCACCGGCAACCACACCTTCTTCAACGGCAGCGCGAGTGGAGTGCAGCGCATCTTCAACGCGTGCCTTCTTCTCTTTCATCTCGACTTCAGAGCCAGCACCGACTTTGATGACGGCAACACCGCCAGCCAACTTGGCCTTACGCTCTTGCAGCTTTTCACGATCGTAGTCTGAAGATGTTTCTTCGATCTGCGCTTCGATTTGCTTCACGCGCGCCTTGATGTCGTCTGCATTGCCTGCACCATCAATGATGGTCGTGTTTTCTTTGGTGATTTGGATGCGCTTTGCAGACCCAAGATCGTCCAAAGACGCTGTCTCAAGGGACAGACCGACTTCTTCAGAAATCACAGTACCGCCAGTCAATACGGCGATGTCCTGCAACATTGCCTTCCGACGATCGCCAAATCCAGGCGCCTTCACACCGCAGACCTTCACGATGCCGCGCATGTTGTTCACAACCAAGGTCGCCAATGCTTCGCCTTCGATGTCTTCAGCAACAAGCAACAGTGGCTTGCCTGCTTTCGCAACACCTTCCAAGATTGGAATCAGATCACGAATGTTAGAGATCTTCTTATCCACCAAGAGGACGAAGGGGTCGTCGAGTTCGGCTGACATGTTGTCTTGATTGTTGATGAAGTACGGTGACAAGTAGCCACGATCGAACTGCATCCCTTCAACAACGTCCAGCTCGTCATCAAAGCCAGAGCCTTCTTCAACGGTGATCACACCGTCTTTGCCAACCTTTTCCATGGCTTCAGCGATGATCTGACCAACACCAGCGTCAGAGTTCGCAGAGATTGTCCCCACCTGGGCAACCGCCTTGGAATCTTCGCACGGCTTCGCCATGCCACGAATGCTCTCAACCGCAGACTTCACGGCCTTGTCGATACCACGCTTAAGATCCATTGGGTTCATACCAGCGGCAACCGCCTTCAACCCTTCGTTCACAATCGACTGCGCCAACACAGTCGCAGTAGTGGTGCCGTCACCCGCAACATCAGAGGTTTGTGAAGCAACTTCCTTCACCATCTGAGCACCCATGTTTTCGAACTTGTCCGCCAGTTCGATTTCCTTCGCCACAGACACACCGTCTTTGGTCACGGTTGGCGCACCGAACGACTTATCCAAGACCACGTTGCGGCCCTTGGGACCTAAGGTCACTTTCACTGCATCCGCAAGCACGTTGACGCCGCTCAGCATACGAGCGCGTGCGGAATCTCCAAATTTAACGTCTTTTGCTGTCATAGTTTTCAAATCCTTTGTTCAGAGGTGCTTACTTCTCGATAACGCCTAACAGTTCTGATTCATTCATGATCAGAAGCTCTTCGCCGTCGACTTTGATGGTGTTTGAGCCTGAGTACTGGCCGAAGACGACGTGATCGCCGACTTTGACTGACACAGGACGCACCTCGCCGTTGTCCAGTGCCTTTCCAGCACCAACAGCAACGACTTCACCCTGATTTGGCTTTTCAGCAGCGCTACCTGGTAAAACGATACCGCCAGCTGTCTTTGTTTCCTCTTCCATGCGACGTATGACGACGCGATCGTGGAGTGGACGAATGTTCATTTGCACTATTCTCCGTTTTTAAATGCCTCTCATCGACCCACCCAATCCAATGAGTTGGAACGCTTTCCTTAGCTCACCTGTGGGGGGCATAACCGCCAGAGACATACCTGTCTCCAGGACTCCCCCGTCTATGGAGTCAGGTTTTCAGATTTCAACAGAGAAATTTGGCTTACCGATCATCGATCTGGCGATAGTCGCCTTCGATCACGATTTTTCCACGGTACCGTTCGATCAGTTGCAGCAGAACCCATCTGCGAGTCGCGGGAATGAGGAGCAAAAATCCGACAACATCGGTCACGAACCCAGGAGTGAGCAGAAGTGCACCACCAACAGCCAACATCACCCCACTGACAAGCTCGCCCGCCGGGATCCGGCCTTGATCCATTTTTGCTCGAGCACTCATCAGCGTTGAAAGACCCTGTCGCTTCAGCAAACTCAGGCCAATCATCGCGGTCAAGACCACAAGCCCAATGGTCGGCAATGCACCAATTTCGCCACCCACCTGGATCAAAATCCACATCTCAATAATGGGAATGCCAATGAAGAGTAGTAACGGCATCACGCCCTCCTTTTAAGACCAAAAGAATACCGTGTCCGGGATGTATCACGAAAGTTTGGGTGGTTTTTTTTTGCACCGCACATACACTAGGCGTATTGCGTTGCAACATTTTACATTCGAACCCGATAATGGATGGACTCATGGATTTACAAAACAAAGTGATCGCAATCACAGGTGGTGGCCAGGGACTCGGCCGCGCCATGGCAGTTCGCCTCGCCACACAGGGTGCGCAACTGGCCCTGATTGACATGAATGTTGAAAAACTCGAAGAGACGAAAGCACTGTGTGAAGCAGCCGGTGGCGGCGCTCAGTGCTTTCGCGCGAATGTCGCGAACGAAGAGCAAGTGGATGAAATCTTCCAACTGATTGTGAACGACATGGGTCGCTTAGATGGCCTGGTCAACAATGCCGGCATCACGCGTGATGCGCTCTTCATCAAAGTCAAAGACGGTGTGATCGAGAAACGGATGAGTTTTGAGCACTGGCAACAAGTGATCGACGTGAACCTAACCGGTGTTTTCCTCTGTACGCGCGCTGCCGCCACAGAAATGATCAAGCAGGGTCAGGGCGGCTGCATCATTAACATTTCATCGATCTCGCGCCACGGAAATATGGGACAAACAAACTACACAGCCACCAAAGCCGGCGTCGCTGCCATGACCGTGACTTGGGCGAAAGAGCTCGCAAGCCAAAAAATTCGATGCGCAGCGATCGCGCCAGGCTACATCGGGACCGAAATGGTCCTGACAATGAAGCCGGAAGCCTTGGATAAAATCGCCGCCGGAATTCCGGCAAAACGGCTGGGCTCCCCCGATGAAATCGCCCAGACGGTGCAGTTTATTTTCGAGAACGACTACGTAAACGGCCGCGTACTCGAGATCGACGGCGGTCTACGGATCTAACCCAAACTTGCTTTTCCGGCCCTGCCTCGCACAATGAGGCTTTGGCCGGATGTGCAGACTTTGAAAAACCTCATCGCGCCCTATTTGGATCGCCGGATCGCGTGGGTCTTCCTCATGGGATGTGCCAGCGGATTCCCGTGGGTCTTGATCGGCTCGGCGATGAGTGGGTGGCTCAAAGATGCGGGGCTCACGCGCACAGCCATCGGCTTGTTTGGGTCGATTTTTGCGGTGTACGCCATCAATTTCCTGTGGGCTCCACTGGTGGATCGTGTCCATCTCCCGGGCGCCTCAAAGCTTGGACAGCGTCGCAGTTGGATTATGTGGTCACAGTTGGTCATGCTGGTCGCGGTTTGCCTGACGGCGACGGTGGATCCAAGTCAACGGCTGTGGCTCACCAGCCTCATCGCACTTGTCATTGCACTGGCCTCCGCCACCCAAGACGTCGCCATTGATGCCTTCAGGATCGATCATTTCCACGACCGCCCGAAACACCAGCTCCCCGCCGCTTCCGCGATGGCAGTCATTGGCTGGTGGACGGGCTACTCGTTGCCCGGCTACCTCGCCTTCTCTCAAGCCGATGCCATTGGATGGGGCAACGTGTATTGGTTGATGGCGCTGGTTCTGGTTGGGCTCATCGCAACTACACTGCTGGTCGGTGAGCCCGTCACCGATCGCTCCCAGTTGCAAGCCGAGGCAGAAACCCGATACCAGGCCAAGTTAGGACGGCACAGAGCATCACGGTTTGTCAGTTGGCTATTGGTCACGGTGGTCGAGCCCTTTGCAGAGTTTTTACGTCGCAATGGCACGCAAACCGCACTACTGATTCTCTTATTCGTCTTCTTATTCAAAATTGGTGAAGCTTTCCTCGGCCGAATGTCCATCGTGTTCTACAAAGAGGTGGGATTTACCAATGCTGAAATCGCCGATTACACCAAGATGCTGGGGTGGTTCGCGACCGTACTATTCACCCTCATCGGGAGTCTGATCAACGTACGCTTGGGTGTTGTGCGTGGCCTTTTGCTAGGGGGTAGCGCCATGGCGGCCAGTAACCTCATGTTTGCCTGGATCGCAGTGGCCGGCCCACAGACCTGGCTGTTTGCCGCGACAATTCTCGTCGATAATTTCACCACCGCATTTTCGAGCGTGGCCTTCGTGAGCTTCCTCACCGCCCTCTCTGGACAAGCGTTTTCCGCCACCCAATATGCACTGCTTGCCTCTCTAGGTAATTTAGGTCGGACGACCTTAGCAGGTGCCAGTGGCTGGTTTGTTGATCTCACTGGAAGCTGGGTGTTCTTTTTCGTGTTGACCACCCTCATGGTCATCCCTGGACTCCTCCTTCTTCTCAAGATCCGTGCGCGGATCGATGCATTACAGGACCAATAAATGGGACATCGACTCACCAAGCTCTACACAAAAACAGGCGATGATGGCACCACCGGTCTCGGTGACGGGTCACGCTGCGCAAAGAATAGCGTCCGTATCGAAGCCGTCGGCACCATTGATGAATTAAACTCCTGGCTCGGCTTACTGCTCGCCGAATGTCCGCAAGACGACCCCCTACACGCCGCCCTAACAGAAATCCAACATCGACTGTTTGATCTCGGTGGAGAACTGGCCGTCCCAGGGTTCACCCTCATCACAGACGCGATGGTCACCGAGCTCGAACAGCTCTGTGACAGCCTGAATGACACACTGCCGCCCTTGAAAGAATTTATATTACCCGGAGGGTCTCGCGCCGCGGGCATGGCACATATGGCCAGAGCAGTTGCTCGCCGTGCCGAGCGCACGATTGTCAGTCTGCATCACAGCGAACCATTGAATGACGCGCTACGCCAGTACATCAACCGCCTCTCGGACGTGTTATTCGTAGTGGCTCGAACACTGGCCCGCCGTGACGGGGGCTCAGAGATCTTTTGGAAATCACCGCGGACCCAGCGCTAACTGGGTCCGCAGACGCTTACAGCAGTAGTCGCCGAATATCACCCAAGACCTGGCTCAGAATGGTTGTGAACCGTGCCCCATCGCCACCATTGATCACGCGGTGATCATAGGACAGCGATAACGGCAACATGAGTCGCGGCACAAAGGCTTTGCCATCCCAAACAGGCTGCATCGATGCCTTTGACACACCCAAAATCGCCGCTTGAGGTGACGGTACAATCGGCGTAAAGGCCGTCCCACCGATGGATCCGAGGCTTGAGATGGTGAAGGTCGCCCCTTGCATTTCTGAGGGCTTCAGCTTCTTCGTTTTCGCCTTGTCCGCTAACTCAGCCGTCTCCCGCGCGATGTCCCACAAGCCCTTCTGATCGGCATCGCGAATCACAGGCACCATGAGCCCATCCGGGGTATCCACCGCAATCCCAATATGGACATACCCCTTGCGGATAATCTCCAAAGCATCAGGATCGATCGACGCGTTCACTTGTGGCAGTGCACGCAAGGCATAGGCCGCTGCCTTGATCAAAAACGGCAATGGCGTCAATTTCACACCAACGCGGTCTGCCTCCGCCTTCATCGACTTGCGGAACTCTTCGAGTTCAGTGATGTCGGCTTGATCGAACTGTGTCACCGCCGGGACGTTCAATAAACACCGTGTCATGTTGTCGGCAGTCAACACATGAATCTTCGACATCTTCACCCGTTCAATTGGGCCAAAGGCGGCGAAGTCAGGAAGCGCAATCGGTGGAATGCCCGCGCCCGCGGATGCACCCGCGGTTGCAACCGAAGCGGTCGGTGCTTGCGATAAGGCGCGTTTTACAAACTGATGCAAATCGTCCTTGGTAATCCGCCCCCGAGGCCCCGTTCCGGAGACTCGCGACAACTCTAATCCCAGCTCACGCGCTAAGGCGCGAACCGCTGGTCCCGCATGGACTCCAGCGGATGCCTGCGGCACCTCAGGGGTGACAGCGGGCGCCGCTATTGGGGCTGACGTGGGCGCAGGCGCCGGACTCGCCACTGGTGCCGCGGCCGGAGAACTGACAGAGGCCGGTGCGGCAGCGCCTGCCACAACGGCAATCGGGTCACCTTGTTTGACAGACGTGCCTTCACCGACGGAAAGCGCAAGAATCGTTCCGGCAACCGGAGACGGAATCTCCATCGAGGCCTTATCGGACTCGAGCACAATCAGGGTATCGCCCTCAGCAACTGTGTCACCAACTGAAACGGCAACTTCGATTACTGTCACGCCATCGGCAGACCCAGTGTCTGGGACGACCACTGGGATTTCAGCGGAGCTGACAGATGCCCCAGTTGCCGGAGCGACGGGCGGTTCAGCCGTGGCTGGCGCTGGCGCAGGGGTGGCATGCTCAGTACCGCCTTGACCGGCCCCCTCGACCTCAGCAATTGGATCCCCTTGCTTGACCGAATCACCTTCTTTCAAGGCGAGCGCGCGAACAATTCCAGCCACCGGAGATGGGATTTCCATCGAGGCTTTATCGGACTCGAGCACGATCAAGGTGTCCCCTTCGGCGACCGAATCACCCACAGCGACTGAGACCTCAATCACCGTCACCCCATCAGCAGAGCCGGTATCCGGCACAACCACGGATTCACGAACCCCGCTCGCGGCTGGCGCAGAAGTCGGCGCTGGCGTGCTCACTGGGGCTGGATCCGCAGGAGGGGCACTGGCCGGTTCTGCAGCAGGTGCTCCCGCAGCTGTCGCCAGCTCGCAAATCGGATCGCCTTCGTTGACCTGGCTCCCCTCGCTGACATGTAACGCACCAACAACACCTGCCTGCTCTGCTGGAATCTCCATCGACGCCTTGTCGGATTCCAACACAATGAGAGTGTCACCCACGGCGACGGTGTCACCGGACTTCACGGCAACTTCAATGACCGTCACGCCGGAGGCGCCACCAATATCTGGAACACAAATTGTGGTCATGACAGCCTCCTTACAACGTCACAGGATCTGGACGATCCGGATTGATACCCAAGTCGGTAATCGCCTTCTTCACCACTGCCGGCTTAATCAGCCCATCATCGCTGAGGGCCTTCAATGCAGTGACAGTCACAAAGCGACGATCCACTTCAAAATGCTCCCGGAGTTTCTTACGGGAATCTGATCGCCCAAATCCATCTGTACCGAGGGTGAGATAGGTGGTCTTTCCAAGGAATGGACGAATCTGCTCAGCAAATAACTGCATGTGATCGGTCGCCGCGATAATTGGCGCCTCGCTACCACCGAGCAATTGCTCGACATGGCTCACACGTGGCTTCGCACCTGGATGTAACAAGTTGTAGCGGGCGACTGACTGACCGTCACGGCGTAACTCGTTAAAGCTGGTGGCACTGTACACATCCGCATCAACGCCATAGCCAGCAAGCAACTCCACTGCAGCCTCGACTTCACGGAGAATGGTTCCACACCCCAGCAAGCGAACTTTATGTTTGCCGTTGCCTGCTGCCGGCTTGAGCAGATACATCCCTTTAATAATGTGCTCTTCAACCCCGTCCGGCATATCTGGATGGGCATAGTTTTCATTCATCAAGGTGATGTAATAGAAGACGTTTTGCATCTCGTCATACATCTGCTTCAGACCATGCTGAACAATGACCGCCACTTCATAGGAGTAGGTTGGGTCATAGGATCGCTGATTTGGAACAGTCGAGGCTATCAAATGACTGTGGCCATCCTGATGCTGCAAACCCTCACCATTGAGCGTCGTCCGACCCGAGGTCGCTCCCAACAGGAAGCCTTTCGCCTGAATATCACCCGCCGCCCACGTCAAATCACCGACACGCTGATGACCAAACATCGAGTAATAGATGTAGAACGGGATCAAGGGTTGATTATGGTTTGCATAGGAAGTGGCACACGCCATCCAGGCCGCAAACGCACCGGACTCATTGATCCCCTCTTCCAAAATCTGGCCTGCTTTGTCCTCGTGATAGGACAGCACCTGATCAACGTCATGAGGGATATATTTCTGGCCCTCGGTGGTGTAGATCCCCAACTGTCGGAACATCCCTTCCATCCCGAATGTCCGAGCCTCATCTGGCACAATCGGGACCACCCGATGGCCGATGGTTTTGTCCTTGACCAAGGTCGACAACATGCGCACAAAGGCCATCGTGGTTGAGATCTGACGATCACCTGTGCCTTTTAATTGCTGCTTGAAGGCATCCAAGGACGGCACGCCCAATGCATCTTTCCACGGACGCCGCGCGGGTAAGAATCCACCCAAAGACTGCCGACGCTCACGCAGATATTTAATTTCCGGACTGTCTGGGCCTGGGTTGTAGTAAGGCAGATCAGCCAGTTCTTCATCCTTCAACGGAATCGCAAATCGGTCACGGAACAGTTTTAGGTTGTCGACATCCAGCTTTTTGACCTGATGCGCAGGGTTTGCGGACTCAGCCGATGACCCCATCCCATAGCCCTTGACCGTCTGCGCCAAAATCACGGTCGGCTGTCCGGTGTGATTCACAGCCGCGTGATAGGCGGCATAGACCTTCAGCGGATCATGGCCCCCGCGGTTCAGTTTGTAGATGTCGTCATCCGTCATATCGGAGACCATCTCAAGCAACTCTGGATATTGGCCGAAGAAGTGTTCGCGGGTGTAGGCACCCCCTTTCGCTTTGCAGTTCTGCAGTTCGCCATCAACCACTTCATCCATGACTTTCTGCATCAAGCCTTTTTTGTCACGTGCGAACAACGGATCCCAATGGCGACCCCACAGAACCTTGATGACATTCCAGCCAGCACCGCGGAAGACACCCTCAAGCTCTTGCACAATCTTGGCATTACCACGAACCGGTCCATCGAGGCGCTGCAGGTTACAGTTGATCACAAAAATCAGGTTATCTAGCCGCTCGCGTCCAGCAAGACTGATAGCGCCCAAAGACTCGGGCTCATCCATCTCACCATCGCCTAAAAATGCCCAGACCTTGCGGTTTGGCTGATCACTCAACCCGCGGTTTAACAGATACTTCATCACATGGGCTTGATAGATGGACTGAATCGGACCCAGACCCATCGAGACCGTTGGGAATTGCCAGTACTCTGGCATCAACCAGGGATGTGGGTATGAGGACAGGCCGTCACCATCCACTTCCCGCCGGAATCGATCAAGCTCCGCTTCAGAAAAGCGCCCTTCCAAGAACGAGCGTGCATAGATACCGGGGCTGGCATGGCCTTGGATGTACAGCAGATCTTGTCCCTCTGGATGATCTGGACCCTTCCAAAAATAATTGAACCCGACTTCATACAAGGTTGCCGCCGACTGGTAAGTGGCAATGTGCCCGCCAAGATCATCCCCTGTCTTGTTCGCACGCATGACCATCGCCAGTGCATTCCAGCGCACCAAGCTGCGGATTCGGCGTTCCATAAACAAGTCACCGGGCATCCGTGCTTCAGACTGCACTGGAATGGTATTGCGATAGGGCGTAGTCATGGCGACCGGTAAACGCGCACCTTCTTGGCTTGCCCGAGCGACAAGCTTATTCAAAAGATAGGCGGCACGATCCGGGCCTTCGTGTTGGAGAACGGATTCATAGGCATCAAGCCACTCTTGTGTCTCGATGGGATCCTGATCAATTGTGATTGGCGTATTGGCCATGAGTTCACCTCATTGGGGTTGCTGGTGAGAGACGCCCTTCAAGGTCAGCCGATTGTGTCAGCTCCCTCAAACGACGCGGTTTGGTATCTGAGGCGCGGTCTCTTTCCAGAGACTCGCTAATCGTCAACATGTGTTGGCGGACCGCTCTGCGGGCAGCCATTGGATCCTTATCCAAGACAATCGCGCGATACATCGCCTCATGCTGAAGCGCAAGCTCTTGTTTGCGGCCACGATCTAAATTCAGTTCTGCTAAGTTGCGCACGATGGATTCTTCAAGCAACACGAAGATCGAGCGCATGATGTGCAGGATGATGCCGTTTTGCGAGGCCTCGGCGATCGCCAGATGGAACTCCGCATCCGCACGCGCCTCCCGATGTAAATCATGAGAACGCACAGCGAGTTGAAGCTCATGGTAGCGTCGCTGCACATTTCCCCGCGCACGCTCCGTCGCACGGTCCGCAGCTAACCAAGCGGCAACACTCTCGATCGCAAAGCGCAACTCAATGATGTCAAACGTGCCATCTGGAGAGCGCTGGATGACGGACATCATTGGGTCTAGAAAGGTCGATCCGACGTGTTCAGCCACGAAGGTCCCGCCGCCATGGCGACGCTGCACCAATCCGCGCGCTTCAAGCTTTTGAATCGCCTCTCGCACAGTAGGGCGCGACACATCAAATTCTTCAGCGAGCGCACGCTCAGAGGGGAGTTTTTGTCCCGGCCGCGCTTTCCCCTCAAGAATCAGTCGCTCGACTTGATCCATGATGGCGTCCGCGGCGCGTGCGACGCGTGGCGAAGAAAAATAACCGTTCAAGTTACCATCGTTCCGTCAACTGGTCAGACCAAAATAGTAATTGGTCAGACCAAAAGGCGCAAGAGGTCAGACCAATTTCAGACCAAGCGGTCTCTTGGCGGTTCGCCTTGGAAATATGCGGTCAGATTTGCCAAGGCACGCTGACCCATTGCAAAGCGCGTTTCGTGCGTTGATGACCCCAAGTGCGGCAACAAAAAGACATTGTCTAATGCAGCAAACGCGGGATTGCCACCAGGCTCTGTCACAAAACAATCTAACCCTGCCGCCGCAATATGCCCGGATCGCAATGCAGCAATCAAGGCATCCTCATCCACCAACCGACCCCTTGCAGCATTGACAAGCACTGCACCCCGAGGCAACCAATGGAGAGACTCTGCATTCATCATCCGCTCTGTCTCAGGCGTAGCCGGGCAGTTCAATGACAGCATCTCGACAGACTGCATCAGGGACTGCAAAGTCGGGTGATAAACGGCGCCAGGAACGAGCGCATCATCAACCGGGCGACGGTTGTGGTAATGAATTTCCATCTCAAAACCACGCGCCCGTTTCGCCAGCACCTGGCCGACACGCCCCATCCCGACAATCCCGAGTCGCTTTCCGGTCACCTGAATGCCATTCATCAAGGTAGGCCCCCACGTGGTCCATAACCCTTGACGCACCATGCGGTCACCTTCATACGCACGCCGTGCCGCACCCAAGAGCAGCAGCATGCTGATTTCCGCAGTCGCATCACTCAAGACATCTGGGGTATTAGTCACCACAATGCCGCGCGCTTGGCAGGCCGCCAGGTCAACATGGTCCACACCGACGGAATAATTGGCGATGATTTTAAGACGGGGCGAGAGCCGCGCGACAACCTCTGCAGTGATCAGCTCTGAGTGACAAATCAACATGGCGTCGCACGCGTGGCTTGCCGCCACGAGCGTATCACCATCCATGACCACATCGGTCTCATTCGTGATGACATCAAACTCGGCGGCAACCGCCTCCATCACCGGCGCAACAAGCTGCCGAGTGATCCAGACCACAGGCCGCATCAATGTTGCTCGTTACGACGAATTGAGCGTGAAAAATCAAAAGCGCAGGCGACAATCGCCATGATCCCGACAATCCGAAGATCCCACGCATTGACATTGACGATCAGAATTCCAATCGATGCCGCTAACAGGCCAAACGACAACAATGCCAAGGCCAAGTTCAACCCTTTATCCATGTGCTTCGTCCTCCGACAACCCGTCAATATGCGCCACCAGCCATCGTGCTGTCCGCAGCAAGCGCCCATCGAGTCCTTTCTGTCCAATCATCTGTAAACCCATTGGCATTCCCGTGGGTCCCTCAAACACCGGGATCGTAACCACAGGATGCCCAGAAAACGTCCACAATCCATTCATCACGGGATCCCCAGTGGTTGCCCGATCATTCGGTGCCTCACCCAAGGCGGCGGGGATCAAGATCACATCACACCGCTCAAAAATCTCATCGAGCGCAGCCGTCACGACGGTCTTCCAATCCAAAGCCGCCAAATAATCACGAGCAAGCACTTGCTCCCCACGCTGTAACATCGACTGCAAGGATGCCGATAATTGATCACGGTGGGTGCTATAGCGGTAGTAGCACTTCGCCATTTCAGCGAGATTTACAGTCTCCCGCGCCGTGATCGCCTCTGAGAAAGCGTTCGGCAAGCCCGTCTCAAAGACCTGATCACCAAGCGCTGCTACCAGTTCGGTCATCGCATCGCGCATGGCCTCGGACAACCGATCCATCGCCGGCAGATGCACGACAGCAAACGTTGGTGTGACTGGAACGCGCTCTTGCGTAATCTCCAACAACCGAGGCCCAGGACCTGGGGCTGTGGCCGTGTCTGCCGCGTCAAAGCCCGCTAAGACATCGGTGACAAGCCCGAGATCCTCGAGATAATTAGCAAACACGCCAACGGTGTCCATCGATGGCGATTGCGCCAAAATTCCGGTCCGAGGGACCGCACCAAAGGTCGGCTTAAAGCCGAAGGTGCCACAGAACGACGCCGGCCGAATCACCGAGCCGCCCGTTTGCGTCCCAATTGCGACAGGGACCATGCCGGAGGCGACAGCCGCGGCAGACCCCGCCGACGACCCACCCGGGGTATGTTCTGCACCAAAGGGATTCAGCGTGGCTGCAGGCTCCATTGACGCCAGTTCAGTGGTCACCGTTTTGCCAAAAATGACAGCGCCTGCTGCCTTTAACTGACTCACGATCCAGGCATCGCGAGACGGCAGCCGACCACTGTCGAGTGCAGTCCCGTTTTCGGTGGGAATCCGCACTGTGTCGATGATGTCTTTCAACGCAACCGGAACCCCATGCAAAGGCCCCAAGGGCCGCCCTGTCTTACGATAGGCATCAAGTTGCGCCGCCTGCTCCAGCACATGTGCCCGATCGAACCAGGCAAAGGCACCAACCTGCGGCTCCGTGGCGCGAACATGATCACAGAGCTGCTCGCACAGGGTCACGACACTCACTGCACCCGAGGCGATACGATCACGTAACGTTAACGCGCTCACGCCTGCGATTGGGCTCGTGTTCATTCCAATCGCCGCCATCAACGCGCCCCGTACAGTTCATTCGGCAGATAGAACACGATCTGCGGGAACATGTACATCAACAGCATCGAGATAAATACCATGAACAGAAATGGCATACAGCCCGCAAAAATTTGCGTCAATTTCACCTGTGGTGGCGCAATCCCTTTTAGGTAATACGCCGACATCGCCATGGGCGGCGTCAGGAACGAGGTTTGTAAATTGAGTGCCACCAAAATTCCGAAGAACAGCGGGTCAATGCCGAACAATGGCAGTAATGGTAAGAAAATCGGTACGAAAATAATGATGATCTCTGACCACTCAAGCGGCCACCCCAGCAAGAAGATGATCAACTGCGCCAACAGCAAGAACATGATCGGCGACAAATCCAAGGATTGGACAAACTCCGAGACGATGTGCTCACCACCGAGGTACGAGAACACACTCGAGAAGGTGTAGGAACCCACAAATAGCCAGCACACCATGGCCGTCGTCCGCATCGTCAGATAGACAGATTCCCGCAGGCGGTCCCACGTTAATGAGCGATACAGTGCCGCCAACGCCAAGCCACCCAACGCACCGATGGAGGCGGCTTCAGACGGTGTCGCAAGCCCACCAAGAATCGACCCGAGGACTGACAAAATCAACGCCGCCAGAGGCAGGAATGAGGTAATCAACATCCAGACGACCTTCGAGGTCGGTAGGTCCGGCACTTCCTCCTTGGTTGGCCGAGGTGCAAGATGCGGCTGCATCGTCGAGCGGATGATGACATACAACAAATACAGGCCGCACAGGGTCAACCCAGGAAGCAGCGCACCCGCGTAGAGCCGGACAATTGACACACCTGAGGCGGCCGCATACACGATCAACATGATCGAGGGTGGAATCAAAATACCGAGTGTCCCACCCGCACAAATGATACCGGCCGCAAAGCTCGAGTCGTACCTTGCCTTTAGCATGGCAGGCAAGGCTAATAACCCCATTAGGGTCACAACCGCACCCACAATTCCGGTTGCTGTCGCGAACAAAGCACAGGTGATCAGTGCAGCCACACCCATCGAGCCCGGCAGGTTCCGCGCAGCGATGTTTAAGGTCGAAAACAGACGATCAACAATATTCGCGCGTTCAACGATGTACCCCATGAACAAAAACAAGGGGATTGCCGTCAACACTTCGTTGGCCATGACCGAATGAGTCTGGTTCACAAATAAGTCAAATATTCGGTTATTAAACAACCCCTCCATCCAGCTCTGGAAGAGTGTGATTTGATCGTCCTCACCATTGCGCACAAGACGATTGAAGGCCCTCCACATGCGGTCGGGTTCAAAATACGCGTAATAGCCAAACCCGATGCCCATCGCCATCAGCGTGAAGGCAATGGGGAATCCCAGCATGACCATGAATAAAAACAGGCCAAGCATTAACAGCGCGACTTGTGGATCTGTCATTCGTCTTATTCCTTCACAGCAGCCGCATCAGGTGAGGCCTCACCTTGACGTGCAAGTAACACCTCAGTCTCTTCGACGTCATCCACCTCGGCCTCAAGCCATTGCCCGGTACGCAGGCAGTAGACACAGCGCATTACTTGCGCAATCCCCTGGATGAACAGCAGTATCCCGGCCGCAACAATGACGGATTTGAACTGATAGACGGGAATGCCTGCTGGACTGTTGATCGAGACTTCTCCATACCCCCAAGAGCGAGAGGCGAATTTGAGTCCCGCAAAAATCAATGCCAGAACACCTGGAAAGAAGAACAGGAAATACAAAATCAAATCGACGCGTGCCTGCGTCCTTGGGCGCCAGGTTCGGTAAATGAAGTCACCACGCACATGGCCATTTTTAGCCAAGGTGTAGGCCCCACCCATCATGAATAACGTGCCATACATGATGAAAGACACATCGAGGGCCCAAGAGGTTGGAGAACCCAAGACATAGCGCACAAATACCTCATAGCCCACACCGCAGGCCATCACGATGATGCACCAAGCGAAGGCTTTACCCACCCAGGCAGACAGCAAATCTGCGAACCGAATGAAGCCGATCATGATTTTGTTCTCTCTATATAAAACGGAGGGCTAAAGCCCTCCGTATATGCACCCAAACAGCTCAATTACAGCTTCAGCTTGCCTGGGAAGTAGTGGTTGTAGGCCGTCACGAGGTCTGTTCCACCCATGATTTCGAAGAAGCCCACGCGCTCAACCCAAGCACGCTGACTGTCAAGTGTCTTCTTCATGAACGGATCTTTTTCCAGCTCAGCGATGATCGCATCCCAAGCTTTCAACTGACCTGCCAAGATTTCCTTACTGGTCCGGTGCACAGTGACGCCTTCTTTGGCCTGCAATTCTGACAAGTCACGTGAGTACTGATCCAAAGCATGCATTGTGTTCGCCGTCGAGGCAGCTTCCACGCCATACTTCAAAATTGCTTGCAGATCTGGGTCGAGATCTTCGAAGAAATCTTTGTTGAAGATGATTTCGAAGGACTCAGACGCCTGGTGATAGGACGACAGGTAGTAGTTCTTCGCGACGTCTGCCGCACCGAAACGACGGTCAGAGGTTGGGTTGTTGAACTCAAACGCGTCAATCACGCCACGCTCCATCGCAGGCACGATTTCCCCGCCAGGCAACTGTGCAACCGCCATGCCCATGTTTTGCAGCAGATCGGCTGCCAAACCAACCGTCCGATATTTGAAGCCATTCAAATCTGCAGGCGTATTGACTTCGCCCTTGAACCATCCAAATGGCTGAGGTGGCATTGGGAAGCCCATGAAACCGACAACATTCAGACCCATGATTTGCTGCGTCAGCTCTTGGTACAGTTCAGCCCCGCCGCCCTTGTAGAACCAGCCCATCATGGTGTTGGCATTGCCGCCGAACACAGGACCTGTTCCGAACAAAGACGCCGCCTTGTTCTTGCCGTACCAGTACACAGGGACGTCATGACCTGCATCCAAAACGCCATCATTGACCGCGTCTAGGACAGAAAACGCCCCGACAACCGCGCCTGAAGGCAGTAGATCAACCTTCAACCGACCACCTGACATTTGTTCGACACGGTCAGCGTACTGCTGAGCCATTTCTTGGAACACGTCAGACGCGGGCCATGAAGATTGCATTTTAATTGTGATCGCTTTGGAGTGACCGCCCGCAATTACGGCTGGCGCTGCGAGTGACCCAGCAGCAAGCGCACCGGCTGCGGCTCCGCCTTTCAGAAACGAACGACGGCTTAGCGCCTTCGTATCGGTTGTGGCTTTCGACATGTTATTCCACCTCTCATCATTGTTATGGTGTAAAGCACTGTTTCAATGGGGTCGGCTGGAGGGCTCGTTACACAACTCCGCTCTCCGGCGTCACCAGCTGTGCTCGCCCCCTCCGTGGAAAGCGAGACTTGTCGCAATAAACCGACAAATTTCAAACTTGTCTTTGGGGCATATCACGAAGTACTCGAAGACTAAGTGCTCTAGAATCGAGATACAAGTCTGGAAATGCCTCTCAAACTGGTTTTTTTCTCAAAATTGGTCAGACCACTAAGTCTCGATCCGATTTGTTGCGGTGCACAAATAATGCGGTTTCTGGCTTATTCATACCCTGTAACGCGCCCAAACTGGTCAGACCACTGTATTGGGCTGGTTGTCACACAGCGCTAGCTTAGCCCTTGCACGAGCCTCCGCGGGTGAACGCCATGGCAGGTAAGGCGCTGCCCGATACACGCCTGATAACCCTGCGCAGTGGCCAGCGAACCGACGCAATGAGAGGGAATACACCATGACTGTCATCACCTGTATTGACGATTTAAAAGCACTCTATAAGCGTCGTGTTCCAAAAATGTTTTATGACTACGCCGAAACGGGAAGCTGGTCTGAACAAACATTTCGAGAAAACACAGAGGATTTCCAGGCTCTCAAGTTTCGGCAGAAAATTGCGGTCAATATGGAAGGTCGCTCGGTCGCCTCAACCATGGTGGGTGAGCCAGTCACAATGCCGGTCGCCCTCGCTCCAGTCGGCCTCACCGGAATGCAATGCGCTGATGGCGAAATCAAGGCTGCTAGGGCGGCGGCAACGTTTGGGGTGCCCTACATCTTATCCACCATGTCGATTTGCTCAATTGAAGACGTGGCCGCAGCAACCACTCAGCCCTTTTGGTTTCAGGTGTATACCCTAAAAGACGATGATTTCATGCGCCGACTCATGGAGCGCGCGAAAGCCGCGCGATGCTCGGCATTGGTCATCACTGTGGACCTACAGATGCTCGGTCAGCGTCACAAAGATTTGAAGAATGGACTCTCAGCCCCTCCTAAACTGACCGCGAAGTCGATCGCGAATATGATGACGAAAGTGTCTTGGGGCTTGGGCATGCTCGGAACCAAGCGACGGTTCTTTGGCAATATCGTCGGTCATGCAAAGGGCGTCAGCGATGCCTCGTCCCTAAGTAGCTGGACTGCAGAAGCCTTCGATCAATCTCTCGACTGGAACCGGATCGGAAAGTTGATGGAGATGTGGGGGGGCAAGGTGATCCTCAAAGGCATTCTTGACGCCGACGATGCCAAGCGCGCAGCGGATTTAGGCGCTGACGCCATTGTCGTCTCCAATCACGGCGGCCGTCAGCTCGACGGGGCCTCCAGCTCGATTCGTATGCTGTCGCATATCGTCGAGACCGTCGGCCACAAAACCGAGGTCTGGTTTGATAGCGGGATTCGTTCTGGTCAAGATGTCTTAAAAGCCATCGCATTGGGCGCCAAAGGAACCTTGATCGGTCGCGCGTACACATACGGGTTAGGCGCCAAGGGAGAGGCCGGCGTCACTGACGCGCTACGGATTATTCACAAAGAGCTAGACACCACCATGGGACTCTGTGGCCGGACTCGCCTTAGCGATGTGAATCAGGATATTCTGATTGTGCCTGAGGGCTTTCACCGCCGATAGTTCGTCGAGAGCTTGGCACCCACGTCATCTCAAAAAGGACGTCACTGACCTGTGTCGACTGCACTGATTCTTGAGCGCATCCTCGGAAGTGTTATTCCGGTATTGATCATTGTCTTGGTCGGTTATGGCTATGGGCGTTGGCAAAAGCCGAACATTTCCACCATCAATCAGATCAACATGGAACTGTTTGTTCCATTGCTGATCTTTTCTGTCCTTGCCTCAAAATCAGTCGATCTGTCCGATTATATTCCGCTGGCCCTGGGTGCCGTCGGGATCATTCTTGGATCGGGAGTCTTGTGCTACCCAATCGCAAAGTGGGCCGGCTGGGACCCGAAAACCTTTGTGCCGCCCATGATGTTTACCAACACCGGAAATCTCGCCTTACCTCTGGTGCTCCTCGCCTTCGGCGAAGCAGCCATGCCAGCCGCCATCGTCGTGTTCATCATCGAAATGATCCTGCATTTCACGCTCGGGTTTTACATTCTTGATCGTCATGCACAAGTCCTAAATCGCATCTCAATCCCAACGATCGTCGCGACAGTTGCCGGGGTCACAGTCGGTCTTACTGGGTTACATGTCCCGAACCTCGTCATGATTCCGCTAGATATGTTGGGTCAAATCGTGATTCCCCTGATGCTCTTTTCCCTCGGAATTCGGATGCAAGACGTGACCTCTAACGATCTTGGCGTCGGGGTCGCAGCCGCGATTCTCTGTCCACTGTCGGGCTTGATTTTGGCCTATGCGATGGCCCCTTGGCTGCAATTAGATCCGCTGCAGTGGAGTGTATTCCTCGTGTTTGCCGCACTCCCCCCGGCGGTCCTGAACTACATGGTGGCGGAGCGCTACAATCAAGAGCCCGCGCGCGTTGCGTCCATTGTGTTGATCAGCAATATCGGCGCAATCGTTTGGATGCCGCTGGCGCTCGCACTCGCGCCACCGCTTTAAATCAGAGCGCGTAGAGCGTCGTAAGGGAATGAGACACCCGGGTCAACTTTGCGCCCTGGGGCAATGTCGCGATGCCCCACAATGGCCTCGGAAGTTAGGCCATACTCGGTCATCAAATACCGGGCAATGCCAGCAAGCGCCTGCAGTTGCGCCTCAGTAAACGGGCCTTCCTCAGGGCCAATCAATTCAACCCCAACGGAAAAATCGTTACACGCCTCGCGCCCTTGATAGGTTGACACACCCGCGTGCCAAGCACGCTGATTAAAAGCAACACACTGATACACCTGGCCCAGCCGATCGATCACGCAGTGGGCCGAAACACGCATATCAGCGATCTTGGCAAAATACGGATCGGCCTCCGGCACGAGGTCTCCTTGAAAAAATGCTAAGACGGGTAAAGGACTCTCCCCCATTGGTGGCAAGGCAATCGCGTGCACCACCAACAAACTGATCTCATCTGTCGGGCGAGCATCGAAATGTGGGCTAGGAACCCAAATCGCCTCTGGAAATCGGTGCATGTCCGTAGCGAACCCCCTGTGCATCTTGGTACATTAACGCTTTGCGATTGCTTGGAAGTGCGTGTGAAACCATTACCCCTGATCGTCGGTTACGGCGGAATTAATGCCGCAGGGCGCACTTCCCAGCATCAAGCCTTTCGGCGCCTGATTCTCCCTAGTCTGTCACACGCAGATCAGACTGACATCTTGAATCAACTCGGTGCGCTGATGGGGCTGGGGACAACCGCCGGGAGCACGCCCGAGGCACGTCAGCACGTGATCGACCATACCTTAATCCGGCGGATTCATCCGGATTGGTTTGACCCAGATCACGTGCCACTCCATCGATTGGGCCAAGTCAAAGAGACGACTGCGCTATGGCTAAGCCCATTGCAAATCCCTGATCCCTTGCCCAGCGGTTGGCGCCGCGGTGCCACCGAAGGCCGTCTGACCGAGTTCCACATTGCGCCGAGCGAAATGCTCGCACCCGATACGCGCAAGTTGTCTGTTCAATCTGCGGGCATGGCCCCAACTGGCTTTCGTCCGGATCAGTTTTACCCGTCTCGAAACCACCCACGCACCTTGCAGCTCGCGCTCTTTGCTCTCTCTGATTGCTGGCTCAGCTCCGGCCTTGACTGGACTGACATACGGCAGGGGTTACGGCCAGACCAAATCGCTGTCTTTGCTGGCTCCTCGATTGGGCAAATGGATGATGCGGGATTTGGGGGCATGCTGAAAAGCGCGGGGCTCGGCAAGCGAACCACCTCGAAACAGCTTCCCCTGGGCTATCCACAAATGCCAGCCGACTTCGCGAATGCCTATGTGTTAGGCAGTCTTGGACGCTCTGGGGCCTCCATGGGCGCGTGTGCAAGCTTTCTCTACAACCTACAGCACGCCGTTGAGGGCATTCAGGAAGGACGGTACCTGGTGGCCGTTGTCGGTGGCGCCGACTGCCCAATCACTCCCGAAGTGATCGAGGGCTTCCGGGCCATGGGCGCTTTGGCTGAAGAGCATGGATTGCGAGAGCTCGATCATCTTGGACCCAATGATCCAATCGACTATCGAAAATCCAGTCGCCCGTTTGGATTGAACTGTGGGTTCACCATGGGGGAATCGAGCCAATATGTCATCTTAATGGCGGATCATCTTGCGGTTGCCAGTGGTGCACAGATCTTTGGCGCCCTCCCCTTTGTGGCCAGTCATGCGGATGGCGGAAAGCGCAGTATTTCAGCGCCAGGCGCCGGAAATTATCTGACATTGGCGCGTGCTGCCGCAGTCATTCGTGATTTGCTGGGGCCTCAGGTACTCGCGGAACAGACGCTCGTGCAGGCGCATGGCACGTCGACGCCACAGAACCGGGTGACAGAAAGCGATGTGCTCTCACGCGTGGCGGATGCGTTTGGAATCACTCAGTGGCCTGTCACTGCGATCAAGGGGTTGCTCGGACATTCGCAGGGGACCGCCGGTGGGGATCAACTCGCGGTCAGTCTGTCCGCCTTTGCATTACAACAAGTCCCTGGCATCCAAACAACAGAGGCTGTAGCAGCAGACGTGGTCCAACAGGGACTCGAATTTCAGTTGCAGACGAGCACTCGCCCTCTGCAGGCGGCGCTCATCAACGCAAAGGGTTTCGGTGGCAACAACGCCACAGCAGCCGTGCTCTCCCCAGAGGCAACTGCTCGCCTGCTCCGCACTCGCTTCGGGGATCTTGCCGTCGAAGGCGCGCCCCAGGTTCAAGACCGGCAGGCGCGTTATCACCGAGAGGTCGGTCGTGGCACCATTGAAATTCTGTATCACTACGGAGAACGGGTCGTCGAAGGCGCTGACCTTGCGCTCACTGACCAACAGGTGACAGTACCAGGCTTCGGACAACCCATCGCGCTCGACGAAGCCATCGCCCTCTATTCAGATTTGATCAAACCGCAACTGTAACCCATAGACCATGGCATCCTCGCGGCCAGAGGCGGTGGGATAGTAGTTGCGGCGACGCCCCAGTTCATTAAAGCCCGCGCGATCATAGAGCCTTTGAGCGGCCCCGTTGGACGCGCGGACCTCCAGGAACAGTTGGG
>RFUY01000120.1 GCA_009922705.1 Gammaproteobacteria bacterium | reverse complement strand
TAACCGCTGAGCACGTTGCGAAGCACGCGGAAGCGGGATTGGATGTGATGCTAGATCCCGTGTCGAATGCTTCACGCGACTGGTTCACCAGCCGAAAGCTGCCGTCTCCATCCCCTTTACCCACCCAGTACGCCAGAACGATCCCCGGCATGTTTCCCTTCTGAGCGCCAGGGGTGCCGCCGGTGGGCCAGAGGACCTGCACCAGCAGTGCCTTCAGCTATTCGCCGCCATAAGCGTCCGGCACCAACTTGGCCCTGTCCCAACGCTGGACCTGTGGGTTCCACTGGCATTGCCAGAGGATGCAGCTATACCAAGGAGGTATGGGTTTGACCGTTGGCATTGTTGAGGATCTGGATCGAACTCGCGTAGGCGACGGCCAGTATTTTGCTTTTAACCACATCATTTCAGTGCCGACGCAACGCGACTACATCCATTTGTCGGGGGATTTCACCTGTGCCTCTGTGTTGAACGCTACATGCACTCATCAACTGCATTGACTCGAACCCCTGGATGCATACATCCTTCACAATCGACTAGCTCTCTCCTGTTGATGTCAGTGGATAGGTGTTGATTGCGTCTGACCCTTATCGATCATTTCTTTCGATCTCTGTGATCGCTGCCTCGCTGTCTAGCTGTTCTTCTCTTTCATGCAATCTGATCCACAGCCCCGTCTTGATCCTTCAGAAGAATGGGCTGACATTCTCATAATGACAGGGCTGCATGAAGAATTGATAGGCCTCCAAAGGGTATTTGGAAATGAAAGTCATAGAATTGCTCGCTATGGGACCTCCTATCTCGTCTACGACTGGAGGCGATCGTCACGACATGTGCGGATTGTTGCCCTTCGACAGCAGGAGAAAGGTTTAACCAGCTCGGCGGTCACGGCAACAAAGGCGTTGTGCCACTGGAGGCCAAAGCTAGCCGTGATGACTGGCATCTGTGCTGGCGTAAAAGCATCTGTCAATCTAGGAGGCCTGGTCGTGGCTAGCCAATGTTTTGAGCACTCCAGTGGCCAACTCAGGGATGGTGAATTGATTCCTGAGCAGAAACGTGTATCAACACCGCCGTGGGTTCTTGATTTTTTAATGGCGCAAACAGACTCCCAGGAGTTACAGGAGCAGATCCGTATTGGTTTCGGTCAGTCATTACCCTCTGATTTGATGCCAACCATTCATTATGGTGCGATGGCGTGCGGTCCGCAAGTGATTAAAGATCAACCGTTTATAGATCGTCTAAAAAGTAAAGAGCATTCCTTGATTGCCGTCGATATGGAGTCATACGGAATTGCTCTAGCCGCCTCGATGTGTAGCACGTACGTTCGCCCGATCGTTCCCTTGATCGTGAAGGGTGTTTGTGATTTTGCTGATTCAGAAAAAACTGACGCATGGCACGATTATTGTGCTTATGCAAGCGCTGCGTTTCTACATTCAGTTCTTGACCGAGCCATCAGTCGCGAGAGAGCTTACAATTGGATTAAAGACATCGCAAATGATGAATAATTTGCAATGCGTTGACACTCTGATCTCTGGAGGCGTTGTCGTCACCATGGACCCCCATCGACGTGTCATCGCCGATGGGGCCGTTGCCGTTAAGGCCGGAAAGATCGTATCCGTCGGGGAGCGTCAATCCGTTGAAGCAGCCTGCATTCCTCAGCGTCGCATCGATACCCGTGGTCGCACGGTAATTCCGGGGCTGATCAACGGCCATGCGCATCTGCCAATGACCTTGTTCCGCGGTCTGGCGGATGACCAGGATGTCGATGAGTGGCTGCAGCACACGATCTTCCCTGCAGAGGCGATGAACGTGGATGAGACATTTGTGCGTTGCGGAACAAGACTTGGCCTTGCTGAGTTGATTCGGGGCGGGATCACCACCGTCTGCGATATGTATTACTTCGAAAATGCTGTTGCCGAGGAGATGGCGGCGGCTGGGCTCCGCGGCTTACTTGGTCAGGCATTGATCGACTTCCCCTCTCCGGATGCCTCCGACCATGCGATGGCGCTCGATGTCATCCATCGTTTTGTGGAGCGTTGGTGTGGTCATCGTTTGATAACCCCGGCCATCGCTCCACATGCCCCCTACACCGTTGGGGATGAGCACCTGAAGGAAGCCCACCGTTTTGCTCTCGACCACGATTGCCCGTTCATCATCCACCTGGCAGAAAGTCAACATGAGGTGGCTGAAAGTGTGCGGCTCAAGGGTGCCAGGCCCGTGGAACATCTTGCCCATCTCGGTGTTTTAAGCAACCGCATGGTGGCAGCGCATGTTGTCTGGGCTGAAAACCACGAACTTGATCTGTTGGCCGACCATGGCGTCGGCGTGGTGCATAACCCTCAGTCGAACATGAAACTTGCCTCGGGGGTGGCCCCGTTGCCACAGATGCTGTTGCGGGATATGGCCGTTGGCTTGGGCACAGATGGTTCAGCCTCCAATAATGATTTGAGCTTGTGGGAGGAAATTGACACAGCCGCCAAGCTGCACAAATTGGTCACGGCTGATCCCAAGGTGATCTCTGCTCAACAGGCGTTTGAGCTCGCCACGATTCACGGAGCCAGAGCTTTGCATCTGGATCAACAGATCGGCTCGCTGGAGGTGGGGAAGCGAGCCGATCTCGTAGTGCTGGAGATGGAGCCGATCAACCAGGTTCCCCTTAGCAGTATTTACTCAGCGCTGGTGTATGCCACCAAGGCCAACGATGTCTGCGACCTGATGGTGGAAGGCCAGGTGTTGCTTCGTGATCGCCAGTTGACCAGCCTCGATGAGCAGCAAATCAAAGAGGATGGCCTTGCGCTCAGGCACCAAATCATTCAACGACTTCAGGGCTGAGTAGCCAGAGCGATGCCTGACCCATTGTTCAAGCACAAGGCCACGCGAGACCGCGTGGCCTTAACGCTCACAAGATGTTGACAGTAGCGAAGTTAGCAATTTCCAGGATGAAATCGTTATAATCAGAGCTGGTGGGATTGTTAGGGTTGTAGGCAAATCCTCAATGCCGATGGTGGTGACATTGGCGTTGATCTGGGAGTTGAGATTGATCATCTGCACGGCGCCGTTGGGATTGGCTGCCGAGAATGAGGAATAGAGTGTGTTGGGATTGCCGTCCACAGCGATAATGAGTTCGTATTGATCATTCAAATTGAGGTTGAGTTCAGTAAACGTGGCCATACCAGCAGTTCATTAACAGGAGAATTGGGAAGCCTGCGGAGCCGACCCACAAGACTTTCACAGTGATCAGTAGCGATAGAATCCACCAGCAACAATAAGCAGCGCTGACTCTGGGAACTCACCAGACTGATGACCTCCTCGGCGCTGATGCAGGTTCCCAGCACGTGTTGATCGCCCATGCTCAGTGTTCCCCGTGCCATCAGGTGAGCTTCTAACCAGGAGCCGGAAGCACCCACCAGTGGCCATCGTTGGAGTAGCCGATTCACCGTTTGCATGCGTTGGCGAAAACCCGAATCGGTTGGAAGGAACCGTGGACTCCTGTCCGTCACGTGTCGGTTGCTCCTTGGTTCACGGTGCTGTGTAGGGAAAGTCGGCTCCCTCAGCCACCCAGAAGGGCTGATGCGCTCGGTCGTAGATGAACCAGGGCTCAGAACGGTTGAACGTCTCTGTTGTGGTCTGGGTGAGCACCCAGTAGCAGAACCGAGCCGCCAGATCAGCTGGGATCAGATTGGCTCGATTGGCACGGAAGAACGAAGCGAGGGGGAAGTCCGCAGGATCTGGTTCACGCAGGCTGGCTTGCATACCGGTATCCACCTCACCGGGAATCAATTCAGCCACCGCGAGTTCTGGTCTTAGATCATGCCGCAGACTTTCGCTGACCGCATGCAACGCGTGCTTGCTCATGCAGTAAGCGCCAAGACCTTGAAACGTGGACTGGGCTGATCGGCTCGACATGTTGAGTATCCTGCCGCCTGATGGCATGTGGGGTGCGATCGCAGCGGCCAGCTGTGCCGGCGCCACGGCCATCAGGCACAGGGCTCGCAGCAGATCGGATGCGGACTGGTGGATCAGAGCTCCTAACGGCTCAACAGCTCCAGCCCCATTCACCAGCGCTGCCACCGGCCGGCCATTGAGGACATCCTTCAGCGTCTCGATAGCCTTACCTAGACCTGTTTCGTCACTGAGGTCGACGCCCAGGGCGATGAGATTCTCGGCAGGGTTGCAAGCTTGTCGCGACAGAGTGACCACCTCGAATCCAGAGCTCAGCAACAGAGTCACGAGCTCGCGACCGATGCCACGGCTAGCGCCGCTCACCACCACCAGCCCTTCCGGTAGCTGATTAAGCTGATTTAAAGCCAACATTGTGGGTCGTATCTTTCATTCCATTATGAAGATGGTGAATTGTCATAGTCAATCTTCAATGAGAACGCCCTTGTCAATCATGCCCCCACGCGATGCACGGTCTGATTGGAGCGCTTTTGCAGCGGAGGCGATTCCCACAAAAACAGATTTTAGCCCTCTTGAGATCGTGTTGGCTGAAGTCATGGCGACGTTTGGAGGAGAAGGTCCACCTTTGATTCTCGACGCTGGCTGTGGAGTTGGAGTTATCAGCAGATATCTTTATTCCAAGGGTTTTTCCGTTGTCGGAGTCGATATCAATGAGTCAGCAATCAACAACGCTCGACAATCCACAGTGGGATTGATCGAGCCCTCCGATGATCGCTCCACCAAATCTCTCGACTTTCTCTGCGCAGATAGTCTCAATCCGGCTCCCCCGGCGATACAAGTTGACGCATTCAGCGGAGCCGTCTGCCAGCTCGTCATCTCAATCATCGGAACAGAGCAGGATCGAGTCGCCCTGCTCACAAACTTATTCAAGGCACT
>RFUY01000119.1 GCA_009922705.1 Gammaproteobacteria bacterium | reverse complement strand
ACGCCAGGTCTTCGTGATCTCGCGTCTCCAGACGCGATTACAGCACTTTTGTCGCCACTGGTGGATGCGCGCCATCACCTCGCGAATCGCCGTGGGCAACGCCTACCCCTGTTGGTCAAGCTCGCGCCTGATTTTTCGGATGAGGCGTTGGTCTCGGTGCTAGAGGCAATCCAGCGCATTGGTCTTGATGGCGTGATTTTGACCAACACCACGTTGGAGCGCCCAGGCGTGGTGAGTCGCCATGCCTCGGAACAAGGTGGACTCTCTGGTGCTCCCCTGACACTGAAGTCTCGGCATGCGTTGGCGCTGGCGATTGAGGTCTTGGGAGCGTCACTTCCGGTGATTAGTGTCGGCGGCATTATGACTGGCGAAGAAGCCCGGGTTCGCTTGGCGATGGGCGCTCGATTAGTTCAGCTTTATTCGGGCCTTATTTATCGTGGACCTCAGTTAGTGCGGGAGGCCATTGATGCAACGCGACTCTTGGATTGAACACCGCACCCCTTTTGGGGGTGCGGATAGCGCCACGCTTAAGAAATGCGGCGAGGGTCACAATGAATGCCGGAGACGCCGATCAGGCCATCCCATGCAGCGGTTCGTCCATCACGCCACCCAGATAGCCAGGCAGTTCGGCCTGGGCCTTGTGCCATCGGACACAGATCGCGCGATCGTCCTGCGCGTCCGGCCTCAAAGCCACGGTTGTAATACCGCTCATCCAGGTTACGTTTTATTGATTTCATATGATGTGACCTCCTTGGAGCCGGGCATCGCGACCGACCCCTCGTCCTTGGTTTGCACCAGTGATTCACCATGAACCACGATTTCGACTCTAACACAGGTATTTTCGCTTTAGGCACGCTCGCGTCGACAGATGATTTAGTGGCGGATGAGATTGTCCGACAGGGCCTCACCGTGGATGCTCGAAAACTCGGTTGGGTGCGCGCGCAGGGAACCCTCACTGATGCCTACCGCTTGATGCGAGATACCTGGATCGCTGATCGCGTGGTTTGGATTTTAGGGGAGGGTGACGCGCGGACACTGGACTCGACCAAGGCGGTGCTGGCCGCGATCCCGTGGACTCAAGTGCTCTATCCCGAGGTGCCGATTCGTGTGGATGTCTCTGGCCAGGTGAATTGGTTGCAAGATTCGCGATTTGCGCAACAGTTGGTAATGGATGCGATTCGTGATGCCGCAAAAGTCGCGCAGTGGCCACGCCCTGAGTCCAATGCCACCTTTCCAGGGGTGCGTCTTGTGATTCGGTTTGGCCGTGGTCATTTGGAAGTGGGTGTTCACCTCACGCTGACACCGCTTAACCAACGTGGCTATCGTCTGGATGGCGGAGTTGCGCCACTTCGAGAGACGGTCGCTCAGGTGATTTTGGCGCGTCTCGGTCTCGATCGACTGGCGCCTGCATTTATTTTAGATCCGTGTACTGGATCTGGAACATTGTTGATTGAGGCAGCGTTAAAACTGGCTGGTCGTGCTCCGCAATTGACTCGCTCGGAAACGCAACTGTCTCGTTGGGTGGGTCTGACATCGATCGATTGGAAAGCACTCATGAAAGAGGCGACGGCGCGGATCACAGCGCCACAGATCCCACTCATCGGCTGGGATCTCGATCCCTCAGCGATTGCCCGTGCCGAGGAGAATGCGACTCGTGCGGGCGTGAGTGATTGGATCACGTTTCAAGTCGGTGATTGCCGTGATTTGACCCCAGATGTGCTGCCGTGGGCCGATCTACGCCCTGGGTTGATTGTGGCTAACCCCCCTTACGGTGAACGGCTGTCGCACGGTGAGTCGCTTGAGGTGTTGTATCAAGACTTGGGGGACATGGCTCGGCAGTTTTCGGGGTCGACCCTGGGTGTGGTGAGCTCTGAGCCGGGACTGATTCAAGCACTCCGATTGCGGGCTGATCGGAAATGGCAGATCAGCGCAGGTCGGTTGACGCTGGACTTGATGCGTGCGCGTTTGGGAGCTCAAGAGGCTCGAGTCTCGCGTGAGCCTGCAGGCGTCCCTCCGCAGGTTCAAGAGCTTCTCAATCGGTTGGATAAAAACCTCGAACGACGAAAGGCCTGGTTACAGCGTGAAGGCCTTACTTGCTATCGCTTGTATGATGCGGATCTCCCTGAGTTCAATGTCGTCATCGATCGCTATGGGGACTATTTACACATTCAAGAATATTTACCGCCGAAACAGATTGATCCGCAGAAAGCCAGGCAGCGACGTCAATGGATCCGGGAGTTTGTGCCGAAGCATCTTGGGATTTCAGCACGCAATACAATCTTTAAAGAACGTTTTCGGCAAGTTGGAACGAGCCAATATACGAAGCGCGATGCGCCGTTGTGGATCGAGGTGTCTGAGTATGCGTTGCGGTTTCGGCTCAATCTCACCACCTATACTGATGTTGGGTTATTTCTTGATCACAGGCCCTTACGCCGGCGTCTTCTGCGCGAGGCCCGTGATCGGCGTGTCTTGAATCTATTTGCCTACACTGGTGCCTTGAGCGTCGCCGCCGCCATGGGTGGCGCACGGGAGGTGGTGTCGGTCGACCTCTCGAACACCTATCTTGAATGGGCGATGGATAACTTTGAGACCAACGGGCTCAATCCGGATGACTTTGATTTTCTTCGAACTGATGTCATGGCCTGGCTGAAAGGCGCCCCCGAATCGGAGTTCGATTTGATTATTCTGGATCCACCGTCCTTTAGTAATTCCAAACGCACGGAGTCCGTCCTCGATATTCAACGTGATCACGCCACCTTGATTCGGGATTCGATGCGTTGGCTGGCCCCGGCGGGGACGCTCTATTTTTCCTGTAATTACAGCCGCTTCAAGCTAGAACAGACGTTAGCGTCTGAATTTCGAGTGCGCGAGATTACTGCGAAGACCCTAGATCCTGATTTTGACCGTAAGCCTCCGCATGTGTGTTTTGAGCTGCAACATATCGGCGATGACCGTACCACAGTCCCCACCACAGTAGCGTCCAACAGCCGGTCAAAATGAGTGCTGTGACCACTTGCGAATAGGGCAGCGCAACCGCTCCAAGACGTTCGCCGGCAAGATAACTTGCGGCAGCACCGAAACCGCCCAGTGGCAGAAGCCAGAACTGCCGAGTCCAAAGCCAGCGGAGACTGTGCTTGAGCGTGGTCGCGAACACCAACCAGAGAACACACAGCCAGAGCGGGATCAGCAGTGGCTCGGGTGTGAACGCGAACACGCCAAACGCAGTCAAACTGCTATCAAGCAGGGTGCCTGCGACGACGATCAGCGCGATCAGTCGCCGCTCGGAGGCGGAAGCGACTTTCAGGAGGTGCCAAAGCGCATACATCAATGCAATTGGGATCGCCAAGGGGACTGACAGCACCAGGCCGAGCCAACAGACCTGAAACCCGATGACATTGATGAACAGCGTCTTCATCACCTTGCAACAATGGGGCTAAAGGCGACCTCATGCCGTGCTTTGGGTTTTGCCAGCAGTAATTGCGCAAGCCCAAGTTGTCGCTCGGCAAAGCCGCCCTCGCAATAGGCGAGATAGAATTCCCACATGCGGCAGAACCGCTCGTCATAGCCGAGCGCCCGGACGTCATCGCGACGTGCATTAAATCGAGTCCGCCAATCGGCGAGGGTGCGTGCATAGTGGCTGGCAAAGTCTTCGAGGTGCAGGATCCGTAGGTCGGACGTTTTGCCCATCGATTTCATGATGGCGCCAATCGACGGAAGAAAGCCGCCAGGAAAGATATATCGTTTAATAAAATCAACACTTTGAACCGCTAATTGATAGCGATGCTCAACAATTGTGATCGCTTGAATCAAGGCCAGTCCCGTGGGCTTTAACCGCTCAGACAACGTTTTTATGTACGTGTCCAAAAACTGGTGGCCGACCGCTTCGATCATCTCAATGGAGACAAGCTTGTCGTACTGCCCGGTCAGTGCGCGATAGTCTTGTTTTAACACGGTGATCCGATCGGCAAGGCCAGAGGCCGCAACCTGAGCGTTCGCATGGGTAAATTGTTCTTCTGAGATCGTGGTTGTGGTCACGCGGCAGCCGTAGTGTGTCGCCGCATGCAATGCAAAGCCTCCCCAGCCAGTGCCAATTTCCAAGACATGATCGGACGCGCTCAAGTCCAGTTTTTGGCAGATGTGATCAAGCTTTGCAATTGAGGCCTGATGCAGATCGGCGTCTGTCGATGGATACAGCGCGGAGGAATACATGAGGGTCGGATCCAGGAAGGTCTGAAAGAGATCATTGCCCAAATCGTAATGCGCTTCGATGTTTCGTTTGGAGCCGGTTAAGGTGTTGCGATTGAGCCAATGCATCCCCCGAATCATGGCGCTAAACGCGCGTGTCATCCCGGTCTCCATCCGGTCGGTGAGGTGTGTATTGGCCACAAACAGCCGGGTCACCTCCTCAAGCGACGGTGTCGTCCAAAACCCTGCCATGTAGGCCTCGCCAGCCCCAATGGAGCCACGAAAGGCCACGTCACTCCAGGCCTCTGGATCTATCACTTGAATCTGCGCGCGCGGACCGGCGTCGAGACCTTCGAAATGGTAGGTGTGTTCGCCATCCTCGATGGTCAGTGTGCCTTCGCGGAGCTGTCTGAATGTTCCCAGGATCAACCGTCGTGCCAGTTGATTGAGAACACTGGTCGATCGCCGCTTGGTGGCGTCTAGCCCGGTAGAGGAGGACAAGGGTGTTTCTGCCATCAGGGTTCCTTATGAGGGATGTGAGTGATAGGGCACACGTTTGCGCCACAATTGAAACGCTTCTCGATAAATTCCTGCAAGCACCACCACTGTCTGTGGCCAGATCCCTAAAAATAAAGGGCGCGCTGAGTGTCCGCTGTAGGGTGTGAGCTGGAGTGA
>RFUY01000118.1 GCA_009922705.1 Gammaproteobacteria bacterium | reverse complement strand
CTTTTTCCTGCACCGTTGGGTCCCATGATGAGTGTGATCCCAGTTCCAGACAGGTGGCAGTTCAGGTTGTCGAGCAGTGCTTTGCCTTGGACCGTGAGTGAGAGCCCATGTGTTGAAATCGGCAGCAAGGGCGGTTGTGTCTTAGACATAGGCCATCCGCTTGGCTTGTGTTTTCAGCATCATCACGACGGCATTCACGATTAAGGCAATACTGAGCAGGATGATGCCGAGCGCGAGCGCGATCGCGAGTTCTCCTTTGGATGTTTCTAAGGCAATGGCCGTGGTCATGACACGGGTGAGATGGTCAATGTTGCCCCCCACGATAATGACGGCGCCAACCTCTGAGATGGCGCGCCCAAATCCGGCGAGGACAGCGGTGATCAGTGAGTAGCGCGCATCCCAAAGGTACGCCAAGACGGCCGCGGTTCGCGGCACGCTGAGCGATTGGAATTGTGCATCGTACTCAAGATGTAGGTCCTCAATGACCTGGCAAGATAACGCACCAATGATTGGGGTAATCAAGACCACCTGGGCGATGACCATGGCAGTTGGCGTATACAGTAAGCCAAGCACTCCCAAGGGGCCTGATCTGGATAACATGAGATAGACCAATAGGCCGACCACGACAGGCGGTAGTCCCATCAATGCATTGAGCACGGTGATGGCAACACGTCGTCCGGGAAAGCGACTGATCGCAAGCACTGCACCGACCGGTAATCCAATGACCACCGAAATCAGCAGAGAGAGGGTGCTGACTTGCATAGAGAGTGCAAGGATCTCCATCAACTCAGCATCAAAGCGTATTAACAATCGCCCTGCTTCAACGAACGCGTCAGTAATCATGTGTAGAGTTGTTTAATTTTCATAAAATGAAATTAAAACATATAAGTGCAAGGATGTCATTGAATTACATCCGAAGAGCCTTGGAGTACAGTAGTGCTGGTTTAAAGCAAAAGGAGCGCGCGTGCGCAGCGAATCCAAACGAGTGAACTACCTCGCTGAGTTTTCTGCCAGTTTGGCGGATCTGGGCACCTTTTTGCCCTTGGTTCTCGGTGTTTTGGTGGTCACCTCCCTAGATCCTGTGGGCGTGCTCTTCGGGTTTGGAGTCTTTGCGTTGGTGACTGGTTGGGTGTATCGCCGACCGATTCCGGTCCAACCCATGAAAGCGGTGGCCGCGATGGGCATTGCTGGACTACTCACAGCAGACAGTCTGATTGCGACGTCGGTGGTGATGGGGTGTGTATTGCTACTTTTTAGTCGGAGTGACGTGTTGTCCCGCATCCGACGGTATCTTCCAAATTCCGTGATGCATGGCTTAAAGGCCAGCCTTGCGGTGAGTTTGGTGCTGGCAAGCGAAGCGCGTCTGGACTGGGAGTGGATTCAGGTGGTCGTCCTATTGAGCGGACTGATCGCTCTACAATGGACCCCAGTGAAGCCCCTGAGTGCGCTCATCCTCATTGTAATCGGGGTTTCGCTATGGGCTCCCCCTGAGGCACTCTTCATCAAAATAGATCCGAGCTTTCCCGCTTTGGTGTGGCCTTCGATCGCCGCGTTTGCGAGCGCGTTGGGTGACGCCACTCTGCCGCAACTTATTTTGACAGTGACGAATGCATTAATTTTGACGGCTGTGATTGCGCAATCTTATTTCCCAGAGGATGCGCCTCGTATCACGGAACAACGTCTGGCCCGAACGTCTGGATGGGCCAATCTCTTACTTGCGCCCTTTGGTGCGCTTCCCATGTGCCATGGGGCTGGTGGTCTTGTTGCACACCATGCATTGGGTGGTCGCTCCGGCTGGACCATCGGATTTTTTGGGTTGCTCTGCCTAATCCTAGGCCTCGGGTTTGGACAAGGGACGGTCCCTTTACTGGCGGCAATCCCAGGCAGCGTGGTGGTTATGTTGGTGCTGTATGCCGCTTGGCAAATCGCTGATCCCAAGTCGATGGTGGCATTAAAACCAAGCTGTTATGCCGTCATCGTTACCATGGTCGTGGTGAGTTGGGTCTGGGGCCTATTACCCGCCATTGCGACAGGTTGGGGCCTTGAGGCGCTGCGGACGCGACGCCTCGCCCCAAGTGGCACTGCTAACTGACTTGAATGACAGTGCCCATGCCTGCTGCATGATGCTCCAGCATGTGGCAATGCAGTAGCCATAACCCGGGATTATCGGCCACGAAGATGAGCTCAGCACGCTCGCCAGCGTGCATCAGATGCGTGTCTCGGCGGCTTGCGGAGACTGTCCCTGTCTCCGGATCTCTGACCCAAAAATGAAACCCGTGCAAATGCATCGCATGGGGCCAGCGGGTGTCATTCCAAATCTCGACAATGGCGGTGTCTCCGAGGCGCAGATCGGCCAACCGACTCTTCATATTGCCAACCACGCCGTTAAACGCCCACACCTTTTGATACTCTCGGGCAAGTTCCCGAATCGGACGCATCACGCCATCCAGCGATGCCTCGGTCAGATTACCCATGGCGCCCCCTTGCATGTGCAGTGGTAACCGCTTTGCTGTGTCTAGGTTTGGCAGCGACTCTGGGGTCGGATCTGTGAGGGTCACTTTCGCGGCTGTGGCGGTGCCGAGCGCTGCGTCTGGGACGAGCGAGAATGCAGGATAGGGCTCCCCAGTGCTCACCTCGGTGAGGGGGAACGGCTCAGCGGTCAGGTCGATGATCAGATCGACCCGCTGTGCAGGCGCCAGTTCAATGTCTTGGATCGAGGTCAGCGGTGTTCTGTATCCATCTAAGGCGTATTGCAGGGCTGGAGCGGCCAACTGCAGCCGAAAAATACGCGCATTTGCGGCATTGATCAGGCGCAAACGCACACGACTGCCTGGTTTGACAGGCCGCTGTGGATTGGATTCGCCATTCACGGTCAGCCAGTTTCCGAGGCGTCCACCGTGCGCCCAGTCATGGAGCCGTCCAAAGGAGGCTTCATCGAGTTGACCCTCAGCATTCAGCCGCCAGTCATCAATCATGCAAACCAGATCATGATCCACCACTGGCTCGTCAGGGCCCTCGACAATCAATGGTCCATACAGTCCGCGCGCCATTTGCTGCCAGGTTTTTGCATGAGAGTGGTACCAGTAGGTTCCAGCGTCCGGGGGCGCAAAGACATATTGAAAACGCGCTCCTGGCTCAACTGGCGGTTGGGTCAGCATCGAAACGCCATCCATTCCATTACTCAATCGAATGCCATGCCAATGAATTGTGGTTGGTTCCGGTAACCTGTTGACCAGCTCGGCCTGCATTAGTTCGCCTTGTTTGACGCGAAGTTCAGGACCAGGCAATCCCCCGTTATAGGTCCATAGCGAAGAGGCTTTGTACTCTGGATAAGGGGTCAACGCCTGCTCGATCACTGCAGCTTCCAACCGAAACTGGGTGGACGTTGAGAGGGTCTGGGCGCTGAGCCCGAAGCTTGGCGCCATGGCAGCAAGACTTGTGGCTTTCAAGAAATCACGGCGGTTCATACGGGCTCCTTTCGATACCTCTGTATTGTGCGGACCTTCGGCCCTGACACAAGAGGGCGCTGAACATGTTCTGTGGCCTGCGAACTCAGCTATGATGCCAAGGTTCGGATAAGACACGACGCAGATTGGGAGAGGTGTGATGTTTCGGTCGTTTTTTGCCAGTCGTGCATGGATGCCGTGGTCCGTTCTTGGAACGGTCCTGATTTTGGTGGTCACCTGGTACAAGGTGCAGTTGGATGTAAAGATCAATGAATGGTTTGGAACCTTCTACAACACCATTCAGGAGGCACTCGGAAACCCGGGAAAAGTGCCCTTTGAGGATTTCCTCGCGCAATGTCTGACGTTTGCTGAGATTGCAGGCCTGTACGTTGTGATTGCCGTCGCACTTGAGTTTTTTATCCGTCATTACGTGTTCCGGTGGCGCACCGCCATGAACGATTACTACATGTCTCACTGGCAGGGATTGCGCGGGATTGAAGGAGCCGCGCAGCGCGTGCAGGAGGACACCATGCGATTTGCGCGCATTATGGAGTCCTTAGGCGTCGCTTTCCTGCGTTCAGTCATGACGCTGGCTGCATTTTTACCGATCTTGTGGGTACTGAGTGATCAGGTCAAAGAACTCCCTTGGATTGGGCCCGTTGACCAAGCGCTGGTCTTTTTGGCGATTTTATCGAGTGTTTTTGGGACCTTGTTGCTCGCTGTGGTCGGTATCAAGCTCCCCGGCCTTGAATTCAACAATCAGAAGGTGGAGGCCGCCTACAGAAAGGAGTTGGTCCTGGGCGAGGATCTTGCCGAGCGTGCTGAACCGACGACTGTTCGCGAGCTTTATCACAATGTACGCACGAACTACTTCACATTGTTTAAGCACTATCTCTACTTCGACATCGCAAAATGGAGTTATCTGCAGTTCTCGGTGATTGTCCCCTACATTGCACTGGGGCCAACGATTGTGTCGGGTGCCATCACCCTCGGGGTGTTGCAACAGATTTTGCGCGCATTTGGGAAAGTGGAGGATTCCTTCCAGTTCCTCGTCAATAGCTGGAGCACGATTGTTGAGTTAATGAGTATCTACAAGCGTCTGAACGCCTTTGAAAAGAATATTCGGGGTGAGCCTGTTGTGGAGTTACAGGGATGAGTGAGTCCCTCGATCATGCGCAACTTGAGGCTGAGATTACTGCACTCTTGTCACGGATGCGGAGTCTTCATTTGGCATCGGTGCATGCCGACGGCATGCCATTGGCTTCCTACGCGCCCTTTGCGATCACAGTGGATCAAAACGGTATTTGGGTGATCTTAAGTGAGCTTGCGGCGCACGCACGAAATCTGCGCGAGCATCCTGATTGCTCGGTATTAATCGTCGCTGATGAAGTGGACTCAGCCCAAATTTACGTCCGTGAGCGGTGCCAGTATGAAATG
>RFUY01000117.1 GCA_009922705.1 Gammaproteobacteria bacterium | reverse complement strand
CGCATTCTGCTCTCCTACATCTTGAACACGATTAAGCCGACGAATCGAGGGGAAGAGGTACCATCCACCGATGGCGACAGCCATCGCCATCACCCCACCGACGATCACCGCGGGAACAGGCCCAATCCAAGCGGCGACCGTACCCGCGCGGAATGCGCCAAGATGATTGGATGACGCGGTAAACAGAGAATTCACTGTATTGACGCGCCCACGCAGTGCGTCTGGTGTCGCCAGCTGTACCAATGACATCCGGATATTCACGCTCACCATGTCAACCGCGCCGTACATAAACAGGGCGGCACAACTCAACCAAAACGAGGTAGACAGACCAAAGACAAGAATGCACCCCGCGAACAGAACCAGCACCGTGAAAAGCTTCTGACCGACACGCTCCATCGGTGCAGAGCGTGCCAGCGTCAATCCCACAAGCACCGAACCCACCGCAGGCATAGCCCGCAAAATGCCGAGTCCATCGGCATCTGTGTTCAATACATCAACCGCAAACACAGGGAGTAATGCAATCACCGACCCAAACAACACGGCCACCAAGTCAAGGCCGAGTGAGCCCAACACCACAGGGCTCTTCTTCAAGTACACGAGCCCACCCAGCAGCGCCTCCATCCGGCTGGTCTTCTCCTGTGTCGGCAGGGTGAGTCAGGTACAGCAGCGGACAAACGGAGACGATGGCGCACATCACCCAATACACGTTGCGGTCCATCCAAAGGATCAAAACCCCAGCCATGAATGGTCCAACAGTCGTCGCCGCGTGCCCCATAGTGGAATTCAGGGCAATGGCTTGGGGCAACAATCGCGGCGTCACGATATTGGCCAACACAGCCGCCTGCGCTGGGGTGAAAAACGCATGTGCACACCCATGCAGGAAGACCAAGGCGTAAATCCAAAGGGGATCAAATTCCGGGGCTTCAAAGGCCACTGCCAGTCCGAGAAAGGCGAAGGCATCAAGGAGCGTTGCGCCCATCAAAATCCCTTGCCGTGGAACCCGATCGATCACAAACCCCGTGAAGAAAAAGAAGACAAAGATCGGTAGCACGAAGATCAAGCCGACCAACGCAAGATCAAATGGATCGCCGCTCGCCTCATACAGATGCCAGCCGAGTGCCACAGCCACCATTTGCATCGACAAGCCGAACGCCACTCGAGCCGCCAAGAAAGCGACCACGGGGCGATCAAACCGATCGGAAACAGTGCTCATTTGAGGAACAAGACCCACATCCACGCATCATACGCGAGCTTCGAAAAGACACCCAATATCACCTCCGTTTGAGGCAGCGTCTGCGGCCTGGATTCTCGGGCGTCAGCGCGTACACCGATCATCGGCACACTCTGTTTTTTCTCGAAAAATATGTTTATATAAAATTAATAAAAACAATTATTAATGAATTAAATGAAAACTATTTATTGGTTTTTGAAATCAATTATCGCAAGAGCCTGCGCGCAGCTTTTCGGGCACTCGTGACCGCCAAACAAGAAAAAACTCGCCGATCGTCAAAATTCGTTTCGCGACAGCGCATGCTGAATGCGATCATACGGGATTGCCACAACTTGGATGGACATGACCGAACCCACTCGCCTCACCCCACCACCGATTTGGATTCTTGCATTTGGCGCGGCTGCCGGCCCAATGGCCGTGACACTGATTGCACCTGCCGTCCCACTGATCCGTGAGTCACTGCAGATTGACGGGAATACCGCACAGTTGATCTTGACGGTGCTCCTGGTCTCCATGGGCATTGGCCAACTGTTAGCAGGACCGCTTTCGGACCGCATTGGCCGCCGTCCTGTGTTTCTCACAGGCACAGCGGTGTTTGGGATTGCCGGTGCGATCGCCGCATTCAGCGATTCCATGACGATGCTCATTCTCTGTCGCATCCTGCAAGGCTTCGGTGCGGCAGCCTCAATCGCAATGGCGCGTTCGACGGTTGGGGATGTGTTTACTCGGCAAGATGCCGCGAAAGCCATGTCGACGATTACGGCGATGATGGCGGTCGTTCCAGTGCTCGGCACAGCACTTGGGGGAATCGTTGCAGACACCATTGGCTGGGAAGGTGCATTCTTTGTGCTCGCTGCCAGTGGACTGATTTTAGTCGTCGCGGTGAGCGTCCGTGTTCCAGAAAGCCACCATCACCGCGAAGCGAAATCGGTCACACAGATTCTCGGCGGCTATCTGACGCTGTTCAGATCACCCACCTTTGTCGCCTGCAGCCTCACCACCGCACTGCAAACGGCAGTCTTTTTCTCGCTGATGGGCTTTATCGCGTATTCATTCGACCGCATGGGAGTTCCCGCTGCTGTGTATGGGTTCTGGATGAGCGCCACGTCTGGTGGGTACTTGCTGGGTAACATCCTCAATCGACGATTACTCACACGATACAGCCTTGAGACGCTGACCTGGAGTGGTGCGATTTTGTCCGTTTCAGCACTCCTCCTGATGCTTGTGCTACACACACTCATGCCGATGGAGCCAATCGGACTGGCGCTACCGATGTTTGTGATGGGCATTGCAAATGGCGCCATTATTGCCAACACCATCATTGGCGCGAGCGGCGCAGTCCCCGCCCTTCGCGGCACAGCCACTGGGCTGGTCGGGGCGATGCAGATGGCCTGCGGCGGTGTTGCAGGAACGGTGGCGATTGCCCTGGGGGCAGACAACAATACCGCGACCGGGATCCTGGTGTTACTCGCGATTGGCTGCTGTTCTGCCATTCCTTCTTGGGCGCTCTATCGCGGGCAACAACCTGCGTCTACGAATGGGGCCTAAATTCTTTTAGGGGGTAGTCAAAATCGCTAGTCGTCGCCACAGCAGACGGCCAGTAAGGTGTGGCAATCCGTGATCAATGGAGACAACGCTGTGGACCACAATAACTACGAGAAATATCAATCCGATGTCATCGTCGACTTGCTAAAGCGCTACGACATCAAACACATTTCCATGAACCCAGGCGCAAGCTTTCGGGGACTACACGATTCCATCATTAACTACGGTGAAAACGACCCCGAATTGATGGTGTGTCAGCATGAAGAAATCGCCGTACAGATCGCGCATGGCTATGCACGCGCCACAGGCAAGCCCATGGGCGTCATCCTTCATAACCTAGTTGGGATGTTGCACGCGCAGATGGCGGTGTACTACGCCTACATCGATCGCGCCCCGATTTTCATCATGGGTGCGACAGGGCCAATGCATGAAGGAAAGCGTCGTCCTCACATTGACTGGTCACACTCCGCGCTCGTGCAGGGCGAGGCCATGCGTAATTACACCAAGTGGGACTACCAACCCCACGCGATTGAAGGTGTGCCAGAAAGCTTCATGCGCGCCTACAGCACCATGGTGACTGAGCCTGCTGGACCAATCTACATGTGCTATGACGCCTGGCTCCAGGAAGAAAAACTCACTCGCGATATCGACATGCCACCAGCTGACATGCAGTTGGCTCCAGCACCGATGAATGCCGATCCGGCCAAGCTTGGTGAGATGGTCGATGTCATCCTAAATGCCAAACATCCGGTGATTCTGGTCGACTACATTGGCCGCCATGAGGGGAATTTCGAGAAGCTGGTCACACTTGCCGAGACACTCGGGTGTGCGGTGTGGGATATCAATAACTCCCTAGCCTTCCCAAATCGTCATCCACTAGCGTTGTCGTTGGATCACGACACCCTCAAGCAAGCCGATGTCATTCTTGGCATTGATGTCCGGGATTGGGAAAAACCGACTCACAAACTCGAATCTGCCACCCGGGTCGTGACCTCGTTGGTCCCAGAAAACTGTGTCTGGATGGAACTTGGCTTCTGTGAAATCGAAATGTCTGCCTGGGCATTTGACTATGGACGCTATCAACCGAAGCAATACACGGCGCTCGGCGATCCACGCCTTGCCATGCCAACGATGACGGAAATCGCACGGAATCGGTTAGCCAACAATGAGGATTTGGTGGACGCGCGTGACGCGCGCGTCAAGGCCTTCAGCCAGCGCCATGACACCGTGTTTGCCAAGTGGGCAGAACAGGCGAAATCCGAATGTGGCGGAACCCCGATCACGTATGCTGAACTCGCGATGCTCACCTGGGAAGTGATCAAAGACGAAGACTGGGTGCTCGCAACCGGAACCGCACGCGAGTGGGTCAGAAAGCTGTGGGACTTCGATAAGCCCTATCGCCATGCAGGCCGGTCACTCGGCACCTCAACACAGATCGGGATGTCCTTAGGAGTTGGCTTGGCACACCGTGGGTCAGGCAAGCTGGTCCTCACCTTCCAGCCTGATGGAGATTTGATGTACGACGCCGGTGCGTTGTGGACAGCAGCGAAGCATCGCATCCCATTGCTGATCATCATGTGTAATAACCGGGCGTACTACAACGACTGGGAACACCAAGAGCGGATGGCGAGAATGCGCGGAACCGATATGGCGAAGGCGCACATCGGCATGGATCTGTTCGATCCCGAGCCTGACTTTGCAACCCTGGCAAAATCCATGGGAATGTATGGCGAAGGCCCGATCGAGAAAGCAGAAGACATTCAAGCCGCGCTACGGCGGGCGATTGAGGTCGTCAAGAGTGGCAAGCCCGCCTTGGTAGACATTGTGACCGAACATCGGTAATGCAAATCCCTGACGTGTTCCCTACCTTGGGAATACGTCGGGGCCTATATCGCATGGTGCGTGGTCAAGACCACGCCTGCAGAGCCTGTCCTGACACAATACTGCGCCGTAGCATCCGCACTTCACCGCCCGGAAAGTCGGTGCGCGCATGGCATGATCCCCAGTTATCCCAAATCACCACATCATCGATCGACCAGCGATGCCGATAACACGCTGGAGACGCTGCAATCGCATCGGTTAATTCGGTTAAGAGTGCCTCACTCTCATCAAGCGGCAGGCCTTGAATCCGCACAGTACACAG
>RFUY01000116.1 GCA_009922705.1 Gammaproteobacteria bacterium | reverse complement strand
TTTTGCCACAGGCGTGTCGAAGGCCCAGTTTGCGAAGGCAGAACTAGAAGCCAAGCGGGTTGTTGAGCCGATCGCGGGGCGTCTAAGAGCGCTGGCCCCAGGCCCTGTGTTTGCCACGTCAGGAACCGCAAAGGGGGTCAGTGCACTTGGTGAGTACCTGGGCTGCGGACCCGTGATTACCCCCAAAACGGTCGCGACCTGTAAAAAGTTTTTGTTGAAGGCCAGTAATCGCAAGATCACCGACATTCCTGAAGTGAGCCCAGATCGCCTGCAGGTGCTCACAGCCGGTGTCGCGATTTTTTCTGGGATCTTGTCAGAACTTGAGCTTCAGTCAGTGATCTTTGCAGACAGCGCGCTTCGTGAAGGTGTGCTGTACACGATGGATGACCGGTTAAAGCACCATGATATCCGTGAGCGCACAGCCGATGACTTGATGAGCCGCTACGGGGTCGATGTCGACCAGGCGAATCGCGTACGGCGGACCGCTGAAGTCCTCTTTGATCGATTGGCAGAACCTTGGCAGTTGAGTGAGGAGGATCGTCATTTACTCAGTTGGTCTGCTCAATTGCATGAAATCGGCTTGCATATCGCCTACTCTGCGTTCCACCGCCATGGTGCCTATGTTCTTGAAAACACGCCACTACCGGGATTCAATCGGGAACAACAGCGTATTTTGGCAACACTCGTGGGTGCGCATCGCAAAAAATTCGAGCTCACGCGCTTACCGGAAACTCGGCAAATGAAACGGACGACGTTGATTCGATTAATTCGTCTCCTGCGGATTGCCACTTTGGTGCACTTAGGCCGTGAACCGGTTGCCTTACCGCAGTTTTTGGCGCGCGTCGATGGAGATTGTCTCGAGCTTCATTTTGCCAAGAGTGTCTTGGCAAGCCATCCGGTACTCGCCGTGGATCTTGCCGATGAATGTAAGCGGCAGAGTGATGCAGGATACCCGCTGAAGCTTGTCTAGTTAGCCGGCAACAACGGCTGAACTCTTCACTGCAATCGGTGCAAATCGATAGCCGGTGCCCCGAACCGTCTCAATTAGATTTTCGTGGCGGACCCCGAGTGCTTTTCGAAGTCTGCGAATATGCACATCCACAGTCCGCTCTTCCACATAGACATCACCGCCCCAGACGCGATCGAGCAGTTGTCCACGACTAAACGCGCGCTCAGGATGCGTCATAAATAGTTGCAGTAGCCGGTATTCGATCGGGCTCAGGGTGAGCATTTGTCCATGGGAGCTAACACGCTGACCCACAGGATCAAGTCTTAGACCATCAAATTCCACCGGCTCTTCCACGCCCTTCGGGGTGGTTCTACGAAGAATCGCTTTTAGCCGTGCGACCAGTTCACGTGGCGAGAATGGTTTCGTGATGTAGTCATCGGCGACATCCAGACCCGTGATCTTAGCGTCTTCTTCACCGCGTGCGGTGAGCAGAATCAGTGGAATCTCAGCAGTGTCTTGATTGCGGCGAAGCCGACGGCAGAGTTCCAACCCTGAGACGTTCGGCATCATCCAGTCAACCAGCATTAAATCTGGAATTCGAGCAGTCACTTCCGCAAGCGCTGTTTGCGCAGAATCGGCCTCACGGACTTCGAAGCCGGCCATCTCAAGGGCGACCGTCAACATCTCCCGCACAGCAGGTTCATCATCGACAATCAGCACACGGCGGGTGGGTTGCTGGCTCATGTTGGACTCGTTTGGTTTACGATTCGGTGATCAAACCACACCTTTATTACAAAATCGTGACAATGTCACCACAGCGCTCGTGCCCAGACATCGACCATGATTGCCGCACATAACAGAGCGCCAATGCGATGATTGTCCATAAAGACCCGAAAACACTGAGCACGGCTACGGTCGCGTGCTAGGACTTGATGCCTGACCATCATGAGCGCAGCCCCCAGTAGCCCGAGGTAGGCAACTGGGCCCGCAGACATGCTGTGCATCATTGCCGCAAAACACCCAAGCGCCAGAATTTGAGCGCATCCGATTGCCCACAAATCAAATCGACCGAAGGCAATGGCTGTTGATTTCACGCCAATTTTTACATCGTCATCCCGATCGACCATGGCATAAAATGTGTCATACACCAGAGTCCATGCGAGATTTGCGGCAACGAGCCACCACATGGTTGCGCCAAGTGGCGCATCGTGCGCCGTAAAGGCCATTGGGATGGCCATTGAGAAGGCAACGCCGAGACCGAGCTGAGGCCAGAATGTGACCCGCTTCAAGAAGGGATAGAGCACTGCTGCACCAAGCGCAAGCACCGCTAAGCCCATGGTTTTTAGATTTGTGAAGAGAACTAACCCAACGGCAATGGTGAGCAGGACTGCCAGCAGTCTGCCGGCTTCGCGAATTGATAACGCACCGTTGGTCAACGGGCGGTGTGCTGTCCGCTTGACGTGGCGATCGACATGACGGTCTGCATAGTCATTGACGATGCAGCCTGCTGATCGCATCACAATCACCCCGAGCGTGAAAATAACCCACAAGCTTGGTTGATGTGTGGTCAGCTCTCCGGCATAGATCAGTGCGATCCAGGTCGGCCAGAGTAGAACAAGCCAACCAATCGGCCGATCTTGGCGCGTCAATTGGATCCAGAATGGCAATTGACTGGCAAGGGTTGCTAAGGATGTCGGTTTAGACATGGGCAAACGATTCTCGGTGACCAATCCAACGATCGAGTAATTGCGTTTTGATGTGTTCATCCGCGGCTAGGGAGTGCGCTAAGTCTGCAACCTCTTCAAGCAAATGGCTATGTAGATCCAATCGGGCGACACGGAGCATCAGCTCTCCCGTTTGCCGCGTCCCTGAGACTTCGCCTGGGCCTCTAAGTCGTAAATCAGCTTCTGCCAATGCAAAGCCATCGAGTGTGTCACGAATGAGGGTTAATCGATCCATGGTCTCTCGCCCCAGTTCAGAGCCATACAGTAAAATACAGTAACTTTCCCGACGACCTCGACCGACCCGTCCCCGAAGTTGATGCAGTTGGGCAAGCCCCAACCGCTCTGGATTTTCGATCACCATAATGTTTGCATTGGGCACATTGACACCCACCTCGATGACGGTTGTTGCGACTAGAATGTCTAACACTCCCTCCGCGAAGGCTTGCATGACGGTCGCCTTGTCCTCTGATCGCATCCGACCGTGCACTAAGCCGATGCGGCGATGCGGGAGGTGCTCACTCAATTTCTGTGCGCGCGTCTGCGCGGCTTCAGCGGCCAGTTGTTCCGATTCTTCGATTAAGGTGCAGACCCAATAGACTTGGCCTCCGTCATTGAGCTGTGCGTCGAGTCGAGTCATCACGTCTTGATCGCGTGCTTGCGCGACCAATCGAGTGTCGATCGGCGTTCGTCCTGGTGGCAGTGTATCAATGACGGAGACATCCAAATCTGCGAATTGCGTCATCGCTAAGGTGCGTGGAATTGGTGTTGCAGTCATGATCAATTGATGCGGGACGGTGCCGACCCCTTTTTCATGCAGCTGTAAGCGTTGTGCGACTCCGAACCGATGCTGCTCATCAATGATCACGAGCCCAAGCTTTGCAAACACGACCTGTTCTTGAAAAAGCGCATGAGTCCCAATCACCATCTGAGCCTGCCCCGAGGCGATCACCTCTAGTGTGTGTTGACGACTCCGGCCTTTCACAGAGCCGGCCAACCACTGCACAGCAATGCCAAGCGGTGTAAACCACTGCGTGAACTCGCGAACATGCTGTTCTGCAAGAAGCTCAGTGGGCGCCATGAGTGCCACTTGATGACCCTGACGCAAGACCGTTAGGGCGGCCATGGCGGCGACCAGCGTTTTCCCTGAGCCGACATCGCCTTGCAAAAGGCGCATCATCGGCTCTGGTTGGGCAAGATCGGCATCGATCTCTGCAATGACGCGTTGTTGTGCTGCTGTTAATGAAAACGGTAGGCGCGACAGTAATTCTCGGCGTGCCGCTGGACTTGCTGTGCAGGCCGGGGCCTGTGCCGCGCGCAGCCGCTGACGGCGTTCCATCAGCAACAGCCGGTGTGCAAGCAATTCTTCAAGCGCAAGGCGCTCAACACAGGGGGTGGATGGCGTATGCCGTGCAGGGCAGTGCAGGGCGAGCAGGGCATCCCATAACGGAGGACGCGTGTTTCGATGGGATTCGGACAGCAGTTCCTCGAGTGCCCACGCATCTGGGCCAGCGGCGAGAACCTGGACAATCAGGTCACGTAGGCGCGGCTGTGTCAGACCTTCGGTGGTGGGGTAAACGGGGGTGAGACTGTCATCGAGCTCGGGCGGAGAGTCCCGAAATGCTTGGATTTCAGGATGAATAAATTCAATACCGCCTTGAGCCCAGCGCGGCTCACCAAAGACCCGGACGGCGACTGCGCGCTCGAGCGTTTGAAGATACGCGCGGGAAAAATGAAACAGTCGAATGCGCGCACGACCGCTAAGGTCCTGAAAAGCGAGCACGGCTTGCGGTCGCCGTCCCGGGGCCAGGTGGTGTCCGACAATACGGCCTTCTAGGAGTACTGGAGACGCTGTTCGAAGCTGGGCGAGGGTCGACAGTTGGGTCCGATCTTCATACCTCGAGGGTAGATGGAATAACAGATCCTTGGGATGCCTGATGCCGAGTCGGTGTAATGCCTCTGTGAGTTTAGGGCCGACCCCACGCAGTGCATCTAGCCTGTCAGGCGGCCTCGTGTGGGGCATTGATCCGTGGTCCGACACGATGCTGGATAAGGTCAATCAGCAGTTCGATCGCCTCCATCCGCTGGAACTGTTTTCGCCATGCGAGCGCAACGGTCCGCGTGGGGGGTGGAGTGGTGAAGGGGCGAGTTGTTAAGTAACCAGCCGCATAGGACTCAGTCCCGACAGCAGAGGCCGGTAAGACAGTAATGCCAAGCCCTGAGGCCACCATGTGGCGCAATGTTTCAAGAGAACTACCTTCAACAATCAAGCCATCACCACCGCTGATCTTTTGTTGTAGGGCTGGACATGCATCAATCACCTGATCCCGAAAGCAGTGGCCTTCGCCGAGCAACAGAAGCTCTGAGCC
>RFUY01000115.1 GCA_009922705.1 Gammaproteobacteria bacterium | reverse complement strand
CGCATTTGTGGCACCACGGAGAGTAGCCGGAGTACCCGTAAGACCCGAAGTGCTCGCAGCACGGAGAGTACGCCGGTGCTCGGCAACCAGCTGATGGTGATGATGATCAGATCAAACCAATTCCACCCACTTTTGATGAAGTCGCGTCGATAAGCGGCGATTTTGATGGCCAGTTCGGCGGTAAAAATGGTCAGCAAGACTCGATCGATAACAGACAGTACCTGCCCGTACTGCTGAACCAGCGCAGCGTTGGTTTCCAGACCGAGGGTGACTGCATTGAGCAGAATCAACCCGGTAATCAGTCGTGTTGTCCTCGGATCGTCGATGACTGTTCGCAGCACATGTGATTGGGATGTCATGGTGGTCCGTATTCCTGAGTGAGGGTCGTATTGTTGGGTTAAATGGCCCGAAATTGAAGCATCGAAGGACGAGATCGTGTCTTGAGGCTTGAATTCGTGGGAATGTGCGCTACTCTCTTCGGCCGAGTAAGACAAAAATAGCATGCCCCCGCATGCGGCTCACTAAGGAGTGAATCCATGAAGATAATGAAAAAGATGGGCGTTGCAGCGCTGGTTGCAATGAGTTCAGCCGCTGTCATGGCTGGCGGCCATGCGAAAGTCGATCGCACTGGTTGGCCTTCAAGCTTTACGGTTGGCACTGCGTCCCAAGGTGGGACTTTCTTCGTTTATGGTTCAGGATGGGCCAATTTGGTGGCGGATCAATTGGGTGTGTCTGGCGGTGGTGAAGTGACCGGTGGCCCAATGCAGAACATGGCGTTGGTGCATACAGGTGATGCGGCCTTTGGGATGACCACGATGGGTCCTGCGCGTGAATCGATGGACGGCACGAATCCAATCGCACCGGGTCTGAAAATGACCAATGCCTGTGCAATGTTCCCGATGTACCAAACCCCGTTTTCAATTACCGCGCTTGCCTCATCTGGCATCAAGTCCGTTGCAGATATTCCTGCTGGGGCGAAAATCGGATTTGGGCCAGCCGGGTCAACGTCTGATACCTATTTCCCACGCATGTTGGAAACCCTGGGTGTGAAATTCGAGCGTCGTAATGGCGGTTGGTCAGATCTGGGTGGCCAGTTGCAAGACGGGTTGCTTGACGTGATTGCCTTTGCAGCCGGTGTGCCTGTGCCTGCGGTCAGTCAGCTCGAGGTGCAGACGAAAGTGAACATCATTGAGTTCACCGAAGCTGAGCAGAAGAAGATCATGGACTCTTATCCTGTGTCAGCCTTCAATATTGCTGAGACCACCTATACCACGTTGACCAAGCCAGCGCGCTCTGTCTCTATGTGGAACTTTGCGATTGCAAACTGTGACCTGCCTGAGTCCTTTGTGTATGAGGCGACCAAGGTTGTGATGAGTGATAACGAGCGGATGGTCAAAATCCACAAAGCTGCTCGGTCTACCACTGTCGACAACTGGGACAAGAACAACTTCATGCCTTGGCATCCAGGTGCTGCGAAGTGGTTCAACGAGAATGGTGCTTCAATTCCTGCAAGCTTGATCCACAGCAAGTAATTGCTGAGACAGTCGCAGGTGACGTGAATGAACCGTACTCCGTAAGGGGTGCGGTTCATTTATATTATGCGTGGATAATAACAGTGAAAGGATGTTGAGATGACTGAGACACACCTGGATTCCGAGAACGTGCAGCCCGTGTTAGCGGAGGGTGTGGATGAGGAACCTGTCGAGAGCAATCGACGTCTATTCGAAGGCTACAATCTAGGACTCATCGCGGCATTTGCGGTGGTCTATTCGCTGTTTCATCTTGCTGCGTTGAATGGGATTTCGATTTCGGGGCTGACCGGTGGTGTCGTTGATTTGCCATTCTTGCCTGAGTTTCCGCTGGAGACCTGGAATTTCCGAATCGTCCACGTAGCGGGCGCACTCATTCTTGGGTTCTTGTTGTTCTCTGGGGCGCGTTTTGCAGAGGTCGAAGCCGATGAGACTCGTATTCTGGGATATCTCGCCTATCCACTGCTGGCGGCAGCGCTGTTCTCATTAGGAATGGCCATTTACTTCGGCCTCGAAATCGCCAGTGGTGTTGCCTGGAATGGCATCGATAAGGGCATCCGGTTTAACGAAATCTGGTTGTTTGGAGCGCCATTGTGGGTCGCAACCGCGGGCGCAATCGTCTTGTCTTGGTTTCATGTGCGTGTCCGTTCAGGCCTGACAGCTCCGGATTTTGTCCTTGCTGTCTGCGGCATTGCGGTTGCCGTCTATTTGATTACGATTTTTGGGACGTTGATGCGGAATTCGACCGGGACTCCGTTTGCACCCATTGGGATTTCCATGGCAGCGGTGGCTGGAACTGCATTAATCATGGAGTTGACGCGGCGTGTCGCTGGCATGGCGCTTGTCGTGATTGCCTTAATTTTTCTCGTCTATGTGTTTGTGGGACAGCACCTTCCAGGGTTTCTCAACTCTCCTGCGATCGCGTGGGAGCGGTTTTTCAGTCAGGTCTACACTGATGCCGGAATCTTGGGGCCCACGACGGCAGTGTCTTCGACCTACATTATTTTGTTCATCATTTTCGCGGCCTTTCTACAAGCTTCGAAAGTCGGTGATTACTTTGTCAATTTCGCCTTCGCAATGGCGGGCCGCGCGCGCGGTGGCCCCGCGAAAGTGGCAATCTTCGCCTCTGGATTGATGGGCATGATCAACGGTACCTCTGCAGGGAATGTGGTGGCCACTGGATCTCTTACCATTCCGTTAATGAAGAAGGTTGGGTACGACAAGAAGGTCGCTGGTGCCATTGAGGCGGCCGCCTCGACGGGTGGGCAAATCATGCCACCGATCATGGGTGCTGGTGCATTCATCATGGCTGAAGTGACGGGGATTCCATACACCGATATCGCGGTGGCTGCGATTATTCCTGCGGTGCTGTATTTCGTCTCGATCTATTTCATGGTGGATTTTGAAGCCGCGAAATTGGGAATGCGCGGAATGCGCGAAGAAGAACTGCCGAAGCTTGCGGCCATGGTACGGCAAGTCTATCTCTTCTTCCCGATTATCATTTTGATTGCCGCGTTGTTTATGGGGTATTCGGTTATCCGAGCAGGAACGCTTGCTACCGTGAGTGCCGCAGTGGTGAGTTGGTTAACCCCATATCGGATGGGGCTCCGTTCCATCACGAAGGCATTTGAGCTTGCCGGGGTGATGTCGATCCAAATTATTGCCGTGTGCGCGTGCGCAGGCGTTATCGTTGGCGTGATCTCGTTGACTGGCGTCGGGGCTCGATTCTCTAACTTGCTTTTAGGCCTCGCTGAAACATCGCAACTGCTCGCGATGTTCTTCGCAATGTGTATCGCGATTTTGCTTGGAATGGGGATGCCAACAACGGCCGCCTATGCGGTGGCGGCATCGGTGGTCGCACCAGGCTTGGTCAATTTAGGGATCCCATTGCTCACCGCACATTTCTTCGTGTTCTATTTTGCAGTGGTGTCGGCAATCACGCCGCCAGTGGCGCTGGCTTCGTATGCGGCCGCCGGGATCTCTGGCGCAAATCCGATGGAAACGTCTGTGGCGTCCTTCAAGATTGGGATCGCCGCCTTCATCGTGCCCTTTATGTTCTTTTACAACTCGACGCTATTGATGGAAGGAGAGTGGCTCGCCATTTTGAGAGCGGCAGCGACAGCGATCGTCGGTGTGTATCTATTGTCTGCGGCTGTTCAGGGCTGGTTCTTCGGACATGTGCTGGCGTGGTTCTTGCGTCTGGCCTTGACGATTGCGGCCTTTACGATGATTGAAGGCGGCTTGCTCACGGACATCATTGGGATTGCCACGGCCGTCGGTGTCATTCTGATCCAAAGAGTCTTTCATCCAAAGCTAGGTGCGACCCTTGAAGTGAAGGGTGCGGACTGATCAGGTCCCACAAAAGGTTCGATAGGGGCCGTCAGGCCCCGGTGCCTCGTCTGCCTCGCCGCCCATTTGAGCCGTGTAGGGAGTACGTAAGCGTCGCACCAGATCATGCGTCGGTTGGAAGTCTCCGTCGTCCACGGCGGCGGCCAATGCCTGTTCAACGCGATGATTGCGTGGAATGTAGAGCGGATTCATCGCCTCCAGCTTAGTTTTAATCGCTGTCAATGCCAGACCTTCCTCACTGATTGCCTGTCTCCAACGTTGTTGCCATTGGATAAAGTCAGTGTCGTCATGGGGCAAAGGTGCTTCAAGCCGGTGACTTAAGCCTCGGAAGGTCCCTGTGAAGTCGGCGCGCGTTTTGGTCATCCAATCCAGCAACGTCTCCACTAACGGGGTATAGGATGGTCTACATGGAAGCCCAATCTTCGCGAGCATCATCTCCGTCCAGTCGTCCTGAAAGGCGTGGTTGAATGCGTCCAGTCGATCCTCCGCGAGACGAATGGCTTCCGCCTGCGTGGGTGCAAAGAATTCGAGCAAGGTCTCGGCAAAGCGCGCCAGATTCCACTGTGCGATGGTTGGCTGTTGAGAATAGGCATAGCGACCTGCTTCATCGATAGAGCTAAAGACTTGGTGTGGATTGAATCGATCCATAAATGCGCAGGGCCCGTAATCAATGGTTTCGCCTGAGATCGTCATATTGTCGGTGTTCATGACGCCATGGATAAAGCCGACGCGCATCCAGTGCACCATCAATGCGCGCTGGCGCGTGAGGACGGCATCAAACAGCGACAGCGCTGGATTGTCTGAGGTTGCCTCACAAGGGTGTCGCGAGCGCGCATAGTCGATCAGCGGTGGGATGAGGCGTTTGCCGTCTTTAGCCCGAGCGAACTCAAAGGTTCCGACCCGGAGATGACTGGCGGCGACACGGACTAAGATGGCGCCCGGCTCTAACGTCTGGCGATGCACAAGATCACCGGTTGAGAGGACTGCGAGGCTGCGCGTTGTCGGAATGCCGAGCCCATGCATCGCTTCACTGATGATGAATTCCCGCAACATTGGACCGAGTGATGCCTTACCGTCGCCACGTCGAGAAAATGGGGTCCGCCCCGAGCCCTTGAGTTGAATATCGACACGCGTCCCGTCTGTGTGGACGCGCTCACCGAGAACGACAGCGCGACCATCTCCGAGCAGCGTGAAGTGACCGAAC
>RFUY01000114.1 GCA_009922705.1 Gammaproteobacteria bacterium | reverse complement strand
GCTATTCGCATTCCTGGTCCGATGCCCTGCCTGATTTCGTGAAATTGGCTGAGGCATACGGCCATGTCGGCATGAAGGTCACCAATCCGGCAGATCTTAAGTCCAGTATGGAAGCGGCATTTGCTCTGAAAGACCGTTTGGTCTTTATGGATATCGTTGTCGATCCAGAGGAGCACGTGTACCCCATGCAAATTGCGACGGGATCCATGAAAGACATGCTGTTGAGTAAGACGGAGCGAACCTAAGTGCGACATATCATTTCTGTATTGATGGAGAATGAACCCGGCGCTCTGTCTCGCGTGGTGGGATTGTTTTCTCAGCGCGGTTACAACATTGAATCCTTAACGGTCGCGGCGACGGAAGATCCTACGTTGTCCCGGATGACGGTCACGACCAAAGGGGATGACACGGTGATCGAGCAGATTACCAAACAACTCAACAAGTTGATCGACGTGGTCAAATTGGTTGATTTGACCGAAGGCGCACACATCGAGCGTGAGCTGATTCTGATCAAAATCAAGGCAACGGGCGCGCAGCGTGCGGAAGTGAAGCGAACCAGCGACATTTTCCGAGGCCAGATCGTGGATGTCACACCATCCATGTACACCGTTCAATTGACAGGGTCGAGTGACAAGCTGGATGCCTTTATTGAAGCGATTGGCACACAAGCAATCCTAGAAGTTGTCCGCAGTGGCGTCAGCGGGATTGCGCGCGGAGAGCGCGTGCTCTCCGTTTAAGTGCGATCGATTGAAACTCATGTTCACAGAGGAAGACTGACTATGCAGGTGTATTACGACAAGGACGCGGATCTGTCATTGATCCAATCCAAGACAGTGGCCATTTTGGGCTATGGCAGCCAAGGCCATGCGCACGCCAACAACCTAAAAGATTCTGGCGTGAAGGTCGTTGTGGGCCTGCGAAAAGGATCAGCATCATGGGCGAAAGCCGAAGCTGCCGGGCTGACTGTCGCAGAAATCAATGCGGCGGTTGCAGCTGCTGACTTGGTGATGATTCTGGCGCCAGACGAACATCAAGGGGCGCTGTATCGTCAGATCGAAGGTGATCTGAAGCAGGGTGCCGCGTTGGCCTTTGCGCACGGTTTTAACATTCATTACGGACAAGTCGTGCCGCGTGGCGATCTCGACGTCATCATGATTGCGCCGAAGGGGCCTGGCCACTTGGTGCGCTCGACTTACACGCAAGGCGGCGGCGTCCCATCCTTGATCGCGGTACATCAAAATGCCACAGGTCAAGCGAAAGAGATCGCGTTGTCATATGCCTCTGCCAATGGCGGTGGACGTGCGGGTGTGATTGAGACGAATTTCCGGGAAGAAACGGAAACAGATCTGTTTGGTGAGCAAGCAGTGCTTTGCGGTGGCGCGACTGCCTTGGTTCAAGCGGGCTTTGAGACCCTTGTGGAAGCGGGCTATGCCCCAGAGATGGCGTATTTTGAGTGCTTGCACGAGCTGAAGTTGATCGTGGATCTGATGTATGAGGGTGGTATTGCAAACATGCGTTACTCCATCTCCAACACGGCAGAATACGGCGACCTAACCCGCGGTCCACGGATTGTGACCGACGAGACGAAGTGGGAAATGAAGCAAATTCTCACGGAAATTCAAAATGGCGAATTTGCGCGCGAATTCATTTTGGAAAACCAAGCGAATCAACCGACGTTGAAGGCAAAGCGCCGGATCGGGGAAGAGCATCTGATCGAGGAAGTGGGCGCGAAGCTGCGCGGTATGATGCCTTGGATTCAGGCCAATAAAATCGTCGATAAGTCGAAGAACTAAGAGTCGACTCGATGACCCAGCCACGCGGGATTTACTTGCTGCCGAATGTGTTGACGACAGCGGGTCTGCTGGCTGGGTTTTTCTCAATTATCACAGCGACTCGCGCGGTCTTCCAAGGCGATGGCCTGTTCGAAATGGCGGCGATTGCGATTTTGGTGTCGGGCCTCTTCGATGGATTGGACGGACGTGTTGCACGTCTGACGAACACCCAAAGTGAGTTTGGCGCCCAGTACGATTCGTTGGCCGATATCGTTGCCTTTGGCGTGGCACCAGCGGTGTTGGTGTTCAGTTGGTCGCTGTCGGCACTTGGAAAGTTAGGGTGGGTTGCCGCCTTCATTTATGTCGCAGGGACGGCGTTACGATTGGCGCGCTTTAATGTGCAACGAGACACTACTGACTCGAATTATTTCGTAGGTCTGGCGTGTCCTGCGGCGGCGTTTTTCTTGGCGTCGGCGGTGTGGTCACTGGATTCTCATCAGATCCAAGGGGAAACTGTTGCATTTACGATGGTTATGCTGACAGGCCTCTGTGGTCTATTGATGGTGAGCTCAATTCCTTATCCGTCGTTTAAAAATTCCGACCTGAAGGCGCGCGTGTCATTGCTCGCGATCATGGCGGCTGCCTTACTGTTTGCGCTGATCTCGCTCGATCCACCGCGTGTCTTGTTACTGATGACAACCGCATATTTACTGAGTGGTCCGGCGCTTTGGATTCGTCGAAAACTTCGCAAAGCGTCCATCCATTCGCGGGCCCAATAGCGGCTGTGACCGATTGCTTTAGACAATCGATTCGATCGAAAATCAATGCTTGCGTGACGCAAATGAAGTTGGCATGCTCCTCTCATGACTATTCAATATTCCGCGTTGCATTGCCTCCTCGTTGCCCGACTGCCCTGACGGGCATCAAAGTCGTTCGTCATTCTTATTTGCTTTATTTTCTTTGTTTTCGAACCCCGGCATTGCCGTTTGGGAGGACACCATGTCGAAAGATCGGTTAGTTATTTTTGATACGACGTTGCGCGATGGGGAACAGAGCCCCGGCGCTTCGATGACGAAAGATGAAAAGGTACGGATCGCGAAGGCCTTGGAGCGGTTGCGTGTTGACGTAATCGAAGCAGGGTTTGCCGTGGCAAGTCCTGGCGATTTTGAAGCTGTGAAGGCAGTGGCAAGTGTGATTACTGAGTCCACAGTCTGTTCGCTTGCCAGAGCGTTAGATAAAGACATCGAGGCAGCAGCAGCAGCGATTGCCCCAGCGCCGCGTCGACGGATTCATACGTTTATCGCGACCAGCCCAATCCACATGCAACACAAACTAAAAATGACCCCTGAGCAAGTCGTGGAGCAAGCGATTTATGCGGTCAAGAAAGCGCGTCAGTACACGGATGATGTCGAGTTCTCGGCCGAAGATGCGGGTCGGAGCGATTTAGACTTTTTGGCGCGCGTGTATGAGGCTGCGATACAGGCGGGTGCGACCACCTGTAATTTCCCAGATACGGTGGGGTATAACCTGCCATTTCAGATCGAAGACACGATCCGTCAGTTGTTGACCAAAATCCCAAGTGCGGATCGCGCGATATTCTCGGTCCATTGCCACAATGATTTGGGCCTTGCGGTGGCGAATAGTTTGGCTGCGGTCCGCGCTGGATGTCGTCAGATCGAATGCACGATCAATGGGTTAGGCGAACGGGCTGGGAATACCTCGTTGGAAGAGGTTGTGATGGCCATTAAAACGCGGGCCGACATTGTCGATGTGGAGACCCAGATTGCCACCCAACACATTGTTCCAGCATCGCGGTTGGTGTCGTCAATCACGGGCTTTCCTGTACAGCCGAACAAAGCCATTGTGGGGGCGAATGCGTTCGCCCATGAATCTGGGATTCATCAGGATGGGGTGTTGAAGCATCGGGAAACCTACGAAATCATGCGGGCTGAAGATGTCGGCTGGCATGCCAACAAAATGGTGATGGGGAAACACTCGGGTCGCGCTGCCTTTAAATCGCGGTTGGAGGATCTCGGGATTGTGTTACCAAGTGATGATGCCTTAAACGAAGCTTTTGCACGATTTAAGGACCTCGCGGACCGAAAGCACGAAATCTTTGATGAAGACATTCAAGCCTTGATGAATGCTCAGCAGGCAGAATCGAGTGCGGCTCGATTTGAGTTATTGGATCTGGAAGTCACCTCAAAAATGGGGGTGCCGCCCACCGCCCACTTGGAGCTCAAAGTGGATGGTGAATCGATTAAAACCACAGCCAAAGGCGATGGTCCGGTGGATGCGGCATTGCGTGCAATCGAAGCCGTGGCGCGTTCCGGTGCCGATTTGCAATTGTATTCGGTAAACGCAATCACGACCGGCACGGATTCCCAGGGAGAAGTGACTGTGCGTTTGGAGCGCGCAGGGCGTATTGTGAACGGCTTGGGCGCTGACACAGATATCGTAGTTGCGTCGGCGAAGGCGTATTTGCATGCCCTGAACTTGATTGAACGGCCACTTGAGCGGCAACACCCGCAGCATGTTGCGGGGATTTAATGTCTCAGTTGCCGGCGGCTGAGGCGCGCGCACTGTTGGATGCGATGGGGGTCTCAGTGGTCAAACTGCGATCGCCAGACACTGACGCGGCGCCGCATCAGCCTGCGGTGCCTTTGGATTTGGTGGCGACAGTCGCTGCACCGGAGCCGATACCCCTTGCAACGGACCCCGAGGTGAGTGAGCCCTCTGAAGTCGGGCAGGTGGACGTGCGCAAGACCTCAACACTGGATGCCCCGTCTCAGGCGCGTGTTGAGCCGGCACCTGCGGCGGTCTCTGAGAGTGATCCACCAATGCGTGAACCTGACCCTGTGTGTCCAGCATTCTCGGTGATTTCTGCGCATAGTCGTGCTGTCTTACTGGTAGCCGAGTTGCCAGACTGGTCGGATGGGTTATTGGATGGTCGTTTGGGCGCGCTTTTGGGCGATATCCTGCAGTCGATCGGATGTGAGCGCGAGACGGTCGACTGGCAGTATTTTCGCTGGCCTCTCGCAGGATTGGCGGATCAGTCTTTGGGTGCAGCCCAGGATGCGCTTGATGCCTGGATGCATCGGCGGTGGGGTGAGCTTGAAGGGAGTGATCCGCTCCTATTGGTGCATTTAACGCACTGTGATGCGCAGGTGCTAGCGCCCGATGCCATTGCACTACCGGCCTTGGATGCACTGCTCGTGACCCCCGCTTTAAAGCGGTCTTTGTGGGACGCGCTGAGACCGTATGCGCGTTCAACCTGAGGCTCTGCATTTTCGGTTAATGCAGCCCGCTGATTTTGATGCGGTGTGTGCGCTCGAGCAGGCTGCCTATTCGCATCCCTGGTCTCGTGCCATTGTCGGTGGCTGCACGGAAGTGGGCTATCGCATTTGGCTCGGAGAG
>RFUY01000113.1 GCA_009922705.1 Gammaproteobacteria bacterium | reverse complement strand
TCCGAGACAGGGTGGAGGCGGAGCTCGCGAGGCAAGCTAAATTGCACTGTCTCACGCACACCATGTTCCTCTGTGGCCGGCGTTGCACCCAGCGCTTCCAAGCGCTGACAAACGGCCTGGACCACAGACTCTGGCGCCGAGGCACCGGCTGTGACTGCGATTGACTGTTTGCCATGCACCCACTGCGCTTGAATCGCATCCGGATCATCGATCAGATGGGCTTGTGCGCCAAGACGCTGCGCAAGCTCAGCAAGCCGATTTGAGTTGGAGGAGTTCGCGGAACCCACGACGATGACCACTTCATGGGACTCAGCAAGACGCTTGACCGCATCTTGGCGATTTTGGGTGGCATAACAGATATCGTCCTTGCGTGGTCCTTCAATGGCGGGAAAACGCGCACGAAGGATCTCAATAATTCGGGCCGTATCATCCATCGACAGTGTTGTCTGGGTCACAAACGCAACATGCTCGGGTCGTGCGACGTCAATCTGCTGCGCATCAGCTTCAGACTCGACCAGGAGCATGCGCCCACCAGCGCTGGTGTCGAACTGCCCCATCGTACCCTCGACCTCAGGATGGCCGGCATGGCCGATCAAGATGCACTCACGCCCCTCACGGGCAAATTTCGTCACTTCCAGATGCACCTTAGTGACCAAGGGACAGGTCGCATCAAAGACCTTCAACCCTCGTGAATGCGCCTCAGCTTGCACTGCCTTAGACACACCATGCGCAGAGAAGATCACAATGGCCTCGTCTGGGATTTCATGCAGTTCATCCACAAACACGGCACCGCGCGCGCGTAAATCGTCCACGACAGTGCGGTTATGCACCACCTCATGACGCACATAGATCGGCGCACCAAACACTTCGAGCGCCCGATTGACGATTTCGATAGCCCGATCCACACCGGCACAAAATCCTCGAGGATTTGCTAGGGTCACGCGCATCAGTGCACCTCGGCCGGCATGACATCAAGAATCTCGACCTCAAATTCAAGGTCACGACCTGCCAGCGGGTGATTAAAATCCACCTGCACAGTCGTCTCATCAAAGCCCACAACAACCCCGGGTAACTCGGTCTTGGCGGCGTCTTGAAAACTAACCACCAACCCCTCGGAAAGGGCGACAGAGGCATCAAATTGATCTCTCGAGATCGATTGCACATTCGACGGATTATGCTGACCAAATCCATCTTTCGGTGCGATCTGCGTGACCCGTCGATCCCCTGCCTGCAGTCCAAGCAAGGTCGCTTCAAAAGGCGCTGGCAAATTGCCATCGCCGATAATCAGGAGTGCAGGCGTCCGCTCGAATGTGGAATCCACCACTTCACCGGTTTCTGCCAATTTCAATGCGAAGTGCAGTTTAACTTTGCACTTCGGTCCGATGACGAGCGTCATACCACATCCCTAACACTAACGTACCTGCTGCGATGGTGATGGCGACATCGGCCACATTAAAGGCTGGAAAGGACCAGCTTTGCCAATGCAGATGGACAAAATCAACCACATACCCAAAGACCGCACGATCAATCGCGTTCCCGATGGCTCCGGGCACAATGCACACCAATCCCCAACGCGTCCAACCCGACGGTGTGGTGCGCAGCGCCCGTAGAGCGTAAACCACCACACCGACAGCTAACACAATAAAGAGAATCCGCTGCCAACCCCCAGCCTCCGCGAGCACGCTAAACGCTGCACCCTCATTGTGTAGCAGGGTCAAACTAAACACCGGCGCAAGGGTCCAGGGGACGCCGTACACCAGCCAGGTGCTCGCGGCCCATTTGCTGGCCTGATCCAAGATCAGGACGCCCAGAATCAGTGCCAGCTCTCGCCCTGTCATGCGTAAAGCCGGGCCTCACCAGGGCCTTCAATGTTGGTCACGCAACGGCCGCACAAACTCGGATGCGCCGCAATCGAACCCACATCAGGGCGCTGATGCCAGCACCGCTCACACTTTGTGTGGGCCGAGGCAGTCACCTCGACCCAAAGCCCTGGAAGCGCTGGATCCGTGACAGCGCCCGGAGTGCATTCTGTCGCCGACAATAGACGAGCCTCAGACGTAATCGTGACAAATCGCAACTCATCGCCAAGCGCGTTCAAGGCTGTGAAGACCTCTGCTTCTGCATACAGGGTGACCTCTGCCGTCAATGAACCTTTAATCACCCCCGCTGCCCGCGCAGACTCAAGCGCCTGATTGACGACCGCCTTCGCTGCCTCAATCCGAGGCCAGTGCAAGGCGCCTTCGGGAACCTCGGGGATCTCAGCCGTCGTCACTGCAAAGACAAAAGGATGGACACGCGACCCCGGCATGGCTTCCCAGACCTCTTGCGCCGTAAAGCTAAGAATTGGCGCCATCCAACGCACCATGGCATCAATGATGTAATACAACGCCGTTTGGCAACTACGGCGCGCGACGCTATCGCGTGGACAGGTGTATTGCCGGTCCTTAATCACATCCAAATAAAACCCGCCCAAATCATCCACACAGAAATGATGGATTGCCTGGGTCACTTCAGAGAAGCTGTACTGATCATAAAGCGCAAGGATCCGCGCTTGCATGGCGGCTGTACGTCGAATCATTTCCGCATCCAGCGCGAGCAACTGCTCGGGCGCACAGGCGTCTGTCGCGGGATCAAAGCCATTCAAGTTGGCCAGCATAAACCGACAGGTATTGCGAATACGCCGGTAGGTATCCGATGTCCGACTCAAAATCTCATTTGAGACGGTCATCTCTTTGGTGAAATCCGTTGAGGCGATCCAGAGCCGCAACACATCGGCACCCAAGGAGTTCATGACGTCCTGTGGTGGAATGACATTGCCGAGCGATTTCGACATCTTCCGACCATGTTGGTCGACCGTAAATCCGTGGGTTAACAGCCCCCGATACGGCGCACGTCCATGAATAGCAACCGATGTCAGTAATGACGACTGAAACCATCCACGATGCTGATCCGAGCCTTCCAGATACAGGTCTGCAGGAAACGCCAAGGCCTCCCGACGCGCCAAGACAGACGCGTGTGTCGTGCCAGAATCAAACCAGACATCCAACACATCGGTGACCTTCCGGTAATGCGCAGCATCATCACCAATCAACTCAGCGGGGTCTAAATCAAACCAGGCATTAATCCCCTCTGCTTCGATGCGCGTTGCTATCGCCTCAAACAACGTCTGCGTCTCGGGGTGCAGTGCTTGGGTCTCTTTATGCACAAACACTGTAATGGGGACGCCCCAATTGCGTTGCCGCGAGATACACCAGTCGGGACGATCTTCCAGCATCGCCGCCAATCGATTCCGGCCCCAACTAGGGGTAAATTCGATCGCATTGGCAACTGCGTCCCGCGCAGTTTCCAACAGTCCTTCACCCTGCATCCGAATAAACCACTGAGGTGTCGCTCGGTAAATCACCGGCGTTTTATGGCGCCAACAGTGTGGATAGGAATGCTCCAGCGGCGCACGATGGACTAAGCGGCCACGGGACTCGAGATGGTCGGCGATCACCGGGTTCGCTTTCTCAACCTGCAGCCCACCCACGACAGTGACAGACTCTGCGAAGGTGCCATCATCGCGGACGGGTGTGAGTAACGTGAGTCCTAACGGCTGCGCCGCCAAAAAGTCATCTAACCCATACGCAGGTGCTGAATGCACAATCCCAGTCCCGGCCTCCAGGGTCACATGCGCACCCGCAACAACAGGGACCACACGCCCATCCCAGGGCGCTTCAAAGGTTAACTCAGTCAATGTCTGACCCAGGGCTCGACCGAGAATCTCAAAGTGATCCACCGCCCAGCGCGACTGCAAGGCCTCAAGCCGACCTTCTGCGAGCACCAAGACCCACTGCTGGCCTCCTTTGTTAAAGCGCGCCAAGACATAGGTCAGCTCAGGGTTCACGGCGACAAACTGATTCGCAGGCAAGGTCCAAGGCGTCGTCGTCCAGATCGCCAAGGCCGCAGTCTGCGCCGTTTCCAGATCCACCTGAAATTGGGCCGCAAGCTGTTCTGGTGTTCGGCAAGGGAAGGCCACATCCACCGTCAGTGTGGTCCGGTCAACGTATTCCACTTCCGCCTCGGCCAGCGCACTCTCGCAGTCCATACACCAGAACACCGGCTTTGCGCCCTGATGGAAATGGCCATTTGCAATCACCCGACCCAGCGATCGGACAATATCCGCTTCAACATGAAAGTCCATGGTGCGGTACGGATTATCCCAGTCGCCCAGAACCCCAAGACGCTCGAAATCGACGCGCTGGCGCTCAATCTGGCTCGCCGCATAGGCACGGCAGGCATCCCGAAACGCATTGGCATCCGCAAAAGCTTCACCGATTTTACCAAGCGTTGTTTCCACCTTGTGCTCAATCGGAAGCCCATGGCAATCCCAACCAGGCACATAGGGTGCGTTATACCCGGCCAATCCTCGGGATTTAACAACGATGTCTTTCAACACTTTGTTAACCGCGTGACCGATATGAATGTCTCCATTCGCGTATGGCGGACCGTCATGCAAGATGAAGGTCTTCTCCCGGGAGGCCTGCGCCTGACGAATGGACTGATACCAATCCCGACGCATCCAATCTGCGAGCATCTCGGGCTCACGGGTCGCCAAATTGCCCCGCATAGGAAACGGGGTGTCGGGCAGATTTAACGTATCTTTATAGTCAGTCATGACAAGGTTCCATCAGGCGGTCAGCAATGCCAAAGCACGCGCTGAATCTGCGGCAATGCCTTCACGAAGGGCCTCCACAGACGCGAATTTTTGCTCTGGACGTAGAAAAAATCGTGGTATCACGGTCAGGGCGTGACCATACAACTCGACACTGGCTTGATGCAAATGCACTTCGAGCCAAACCCCCACACCAGACACGGTCGGGCGGGTTCCAATATTTGCAACAGCCGTGTAGCGCTGGCCTTCTGAAGTCATCGCCTCGCAGGCAAACACACCAGAAATCGGAGGCCGGCGATTCAAGCGAATATTTGCTGTCGGGAATCCAAGTGTTCGACCCAGCTGGCGGCCGTAGCAGACCTTCCCAACGAATTGATAGGGTCGTCCTAGTAGCGCGGACGCTTTTACAAAGTCGTGTCGCTCAAGTGCCTCACGGATCCTCGAGGAGGACACGCGCTGACCCGCCACCGTCAGGGTCTCGGACTGCGCAACCGAAAACCCGGCGTCGCCGCCTAACGTCACCATCCGGGCAAAATCACCACGACGGTCGCACCCAAAGCGAAAATCATCG
>RFUY01000112.1 GCA_009922705.1 Gammaproteobacteria bacterium | reverse complement strand
CAGCAGTCGACAGGGAGGCCAATATCGCCGCACGAATGGTGGCTGCCGTTGCATCGTAGGCAATATTTGTCGTGGTGTACGTTGATCCATCGACGATCGTACTCAACGTATAAGCCCCAGAAGTAACCCCAGTTAACGCCAATCGATAGGTCGCATTACTGATCGCAGTGATCGTGGATGCGCCATCTACAGTAAAGGTTGAATCAGCCGTCTGAGAGACCGCACCACCCGCAGTTAATGTCAGAGCACCTGAGATATCCACATCGTCAAATGACAGGGTATTGACATCATTGAGGACGACATTGCGCGCATCGAGAATAGAGACAGACCCTTTGAAATCGTGTCCCGCCGTTAAATCAACGTCGGCACCACCCGCATCGATGACCACATCTCCAACGACAACCCAAGCATCACTGTTGTAGACCTTTCCACCCGTGAAGACGTTCAAGTTATTACAGATCGTTGCAGAAACAAGGTGTAGGGCTGACGCTGTCCGAATCTCAACATCTTCCCCGTTCAGAATTCGAACATCGCCAAGAAGCTCGTTATTCTCATTCGTCAGATTAATGTCGCTGCAGATGTCAGCACCTTTGCCCGAGACGGCAAGTGTCAGGTCCCCGGCGATATTTAATTCAGACCCTACCGCGGTGCTCGCCTGCGTTAGTGCTGCATCAGTCGCGATGCTGACATTTCCAGCCGCATTGAAGTCACCGATGGTCAGTGCTGTATCGTCGTTATTGGTATCAACCACAGTGATCGCGACGTTCTGCGCACTTGTCAGCGTAAACTGATTCGTGATCTCGTTTGTCGCGGCCGTCAAGGAGACATCATTCGCACCCGCGGTAATGGCCACGTCTCCATAAATGGTTAGATCACTACCCGCCTTCTGCGTAATCGCACCACCCGACTGAATCACAAGATCTGCAGCCGTCGGTGTCGTATTCGAGCCGATGTTGGTCGCTCCAAGAACCAGCGTTCCACCAGTCGTTACATTGAGGGCATCATCAAGCGTCCCTGAGACTTCAAGTGCAGATCGATCGACAAGAGCGACTGTTCCGGCCGACACAATATCCACGGCACCAATAAAATCGTTCCCAGCCGAATCAAGCGTGACTGTATTTGCACCCGCCGTAATCGCAGTCTCACCAGACACCGTCAATGATCCTGTATCGGTGACTGCAGACGAGGTGGTCAGTCCGAGATCGCCGGCAACCGTGACCGTCCCCGCGATCGCAGCGCCTGCCACATTGAGATCAAGATCATTCCCAGTGGACAACGTATTCGCGGTCAAGACCCCACCAGCTGTGATATCCAAATCACGGGAAACCGAGCCCTCGATGGCCACCTCATCGGTATCCGTCAGTGTGACATCACGCGCACCTGTGACGGTGACCGTTCCAAAATCATTGGCCGCATTTGAAAGGCTAATATCGGCCCCAGAACCATCTGTATCCGTCGTTACTCCGGCACCCGCGGTCGTGACAGTCAAGCCCGCCGTATTGACAGTCATTGGAATCAGATTCTGGCCAGCAAGAGATCCCAAGAATTCAACTGCATAGCGGCCTGCACCAGTTTGTTTAACGGACGTGCGCGCATCAGCAACTGGAGTCAAAGCCGCATTAATCGCCCGCTGGACATCATCACCAGACGCATTAAAGGCGATCGCCGCAGTTGTATACGTGGTGCCGCCGACATCCACTGTGACGGTAAACGTACCAGCGGTCACCACGCCAACATCAAGAATCTGACGCTCATTAACTGTTGACCGGGTCGAGAGTGATGTTGCGCCTGCAACCACAACAGCGCCCGACCCTTGAATTCCCGTCTGTCCTGACAGTACCGCTTGCGCTGCACTGATTGGATTATCAAGCGTCAACGTCGTGCCTGCACTCGCGGCTAACGCTCCAGTTGAGGCTACTTTCAGGTTCAACGCGTTGACGTCATTAATGGTCGTGTCAACCGCTGACGTCACAGTGACCAACCCACCAAAATCGTTGTCAGCGTGATCAAGCACGATATTTGCTGTCGCAGACAAGGTACTCACGCCCGTGACAGAAACCTTGCCTACATCCGAAATCGTTCCTGTTGCCGTGATCCCCAAAGACGCGGCCTGAACCACATCCAAGGTTACCTCTGTTGCTGTCACAGAGAGGCTACCTGTGAGCGTTCCACCAACCGTGATTCCATCTGAATCTGAAATCGTCGCGTTTACCGCTTGCAACTGAACTTCTAAGAGATTTCCCGGCGTATCGAGCGTGATATCACCCGTTGCTTTGATGTTTGCGACCCCACTCACATTCAATGCACCGGTATCCGTAACATCTCCAGTAACATCAAGAACCAAGGTTGTGAGATCCCATGATTCTGCAGCGACAGCGCCACCGATCTCGACGCTACCCTCGGTTTTTAGATCAAGGAGACGTGCGTCAATATCTTTGACATTCACCGGATTACGACGCAAGTCCAGGTACATGTCTGCACCCGCAGAGCTCAAGAGATCAATCGGTGAGACATCCAAGTCAAGGCGATCAGAGACTTCACCGAGGCCACCGGCAGCGGTGATTGAAAGTGCTCCAGAGGTCACAATGTTTGCGACATCCTGGCTCACGGAAACCTCAGTATCCGCATCCGTGACTTGGCCAGTCACATTGATCGTAACGCTGCCAGCACCACCACGAATGCGAGCAAGCTCGAAATCGCCATCGGTACCCGTCGTGGTGATCGAAATCGCGCCATCGGTGTCGATCGTCGCACGGTCGCCCATGACAATGTCACCACCAGCGCTCGTCGTAATCGAGACAGCTGCGTTCGAGCGAGACTCAACCAATGCCCCAGCACCCAAGTAGACACCATCAGCCTGAGCAGTCAGTGAGACAGCACCATTTGCGGAAATCAATCCGGAAGCATTCACTTCCTTCGCAGAAACCGTGAGTGCACCGGCGATAAAGATACCGATGATTTCTGCTTGGCCAGTCAGGCCAGTGACTGTGACATCTCCATTGTAATAACCCGCAATTTCTAAGTCCGTACCTGATGTCACCGTTAATGGATCAGCCCAGCCTAATGTCAGGTCTGTTCCTGCTGCCGCACCTTCTAGGTTGGACGAAAATTCGAGTTGCGAGGCTTCAATGATGCTCGCCAGTGAGCCAGAGTTATCTGACTTGTTTCGTCCAACTGCTTTGAACGACTTTGCAGTGACATCAATGCTCCGTGAGCGATCCGTGCCAGCTGGAGGCGCATATGCGGGGGTATCGAACAAAATATCAATCAGATCATCGGTCAACACTTCGCGCACATCGCCCGAGGTACGGACGACGACATCACCGTGTGTGCCGGCTCGAATCTCATCAATGAGCACTCCACCATCAATTCCTTTTCCAGCAGAGTTATGGTTCAACACCTGAGTATCGATCTGCGCACTCGTAAAGCCGAGTGCCGCCAAGCGGCGCCTCAATGCATCTTCTTCACCGGCCAACGCACCGCTGTTACCGGCGAGAAGCGTGGCTGAGTTGCCAGCAATATCATTGGTGAACTCAACCAGATCAACCCGCATAGTTCCACCGGATGTCACCTTCAAATCACCGTCTTCGAGGGTCGCGGACAGTGAAAGCGCTCCATCATTTTTAAGCGATACCGATGTTCCTTTCGCATTCAGGACTGCTGTCGACACATTGGTGCGCACATCGATGTCTGTCGCAGAATTTAAGATGATTGCATTCGCGGATACCGTTTGTGTTCCCGTAATGGAGCCTGCGGCACCAGCAGAGACCACAACGGTGACATTTCCACCAGCAATCGCACTGAAGACAGGTTTACCCGGTGTTGCCACAGGGGCCGTTTTGAAATCGATGGTGCGAGACCGGGTTGTCGCAACACCCAGTGCGTTGGTCGCAGTGACTCGAATCTCCAGCCCATCTTGGGCCCCAATCACCTCATAATCGGCGGGCTGCAGTCGATACTCCCAACGCCCTGTTCCCGCATCCACAGACGCTAGCCGAGTTTGCGTGCCAAAAGAGACCGAAACGCTCGATCCAGTCGATACGGTTCCCGATAACGTTACACCTGCGCCATCGCGCTCATTTCCGGAAACCACATCATTACCGGCGACAAGACCGAAGGTGACACTGGGCGCCGCTGTGGCGATCGTTAACCCAATGGGTGTAGATGCAGTGCTGATATTACCCGCAAGGTCAACTGAAATTGCGGTCAACGTATGAATCCCATCCGCAAGCGGCGTCACAGGTATAAACGACCATGTGCCCCCGGCGGTGACGTTGGATTCCCCAATAACAACACCGCCATCTAGGATACGAACGCGACCATTTGCCTCAGCAGAGCCACTGAGTGAGGGCAGCCCTGTACCGACAACACCCGTTTGCGTCGAGAAGGTCGGCGGCTCCACAGCGGTATCAACCGTGATTGTAAATCGTGGTGAGACGAGAGATGCGGGAGCACCGACAGCCGACGCTTCAACAAAATATGTTCCTGACGACAGCGCAGAGAGTGTCGTGGTCCAAAATCCACTGCCATCGACGGTCACTGCCGTTGCTGTTTCGACAAGCGCACCCGCGCTACTAAATACCTTAACGACAACCTGCCCGCCCGGGACTCCCGTGCCCTTAATGGACGGCGTTGTTTCTGACGTAACACCATCGGCCGGTCTACCAGTGTCAGTCCCCAAGCCCAGGATCGCAGGGGTGAACGATCCGGAAGCTTCAACAGCAAAGGTTAGAGATGATGACAACGTGCCAAAGTTACCAAATTCATCGACAGGCACAGCGAAGATCTCATGAGTACCGTCGGGTAAATCAGACGGATAATCCTGAGCACTGAATTTCCACTGTGTGCCGTCAATGACTCCAGTAATTGACGGCGTAGACCCAGAAGTCAGAGCAGACGCGTTAATCGTCACTAGATCAAGATCAATCCCCTTGAGCGCTCCACCAAACGTAATCACGAAGTCAGTCGAGACACTGATTTCAGATCCGATCTCTGCCAAAGATACGCTTGAGGAGCTTTGTGCGGCCATTAGAGCCGCTGCAATGTTCGCTGCAGTTGCATTGTGCTGGATTACACTGGTCGTATAGCTCGTGCCACTAACATTGACTGTCAGCGTAAATGTACCCGCTGAGGCCCCACCTAAATCCAGTGCCTGTTGTTCTGCTGGAACAACTGTGCCAAGCAATTTTGACCCCTCAGCAAGGTACACCTGCACTCCCTCAACAGGCGCGGATGTTGTCCCAAGGATTATAGGTCTACGGCTCGCAGTTGTAATTGAGCT
>RFUY01000111.1 GCA_009922705.1 Gammaproteobacteria bacterium | reverse complement strand
CCAAAGTCTGTCCCTGAGGGCAGATGAGATTGATTGTTCAATCATTTTTTAGGGCATGGTGTAATTCAATAACGGTAGCGGCTCCCCCACAGAGCCAGCAATCAGAGCACACAAGGAGAACAGCATATGATTGGTGTAGCGGTCATCGGAGGCGGGGCGTTTGGACAAAAGCATCTCGACGGACTCAAACAAATCGACGGTGTCGAAGCCAAGGTGGTCATGGGCCGCCGGGAAGAGCAAATTCGGGGCATCGCAGAACAGTATGGCGTCGCGAAATACACAACCGACTTTGACGATGCAATCAACACCCCTGGCGTCGATGCAGTCATCATTACGTCTCCGACACAATTACACGCACAGCAAGCCATTGCTGCGATGCGCGCTGGGAAGCATGTTGAGATCGAAATTCCAATGGCGGATTCAGTCGCCGACGCAGAAGCGATTTGTGCCGTTCAGAAAGAAACGGGCGTCATTGCGATGGCTGGGCACACACGCCGCTTCAATCCATCCCACCAATGGGTTCGGCAGCGGATTGAGCGCGGTGAATTAACGATCCAACAGATGGACGTCCAAACCTACTTCTTCCGTCGCAGCAATCTGAATGCGAAGGGAGAACCACGGAGCTGGACAGATCACCTGTTATGGCACCATGCCTGCCACACGGTGGATCTGTTTGCATATCAAGCGCAATCACCGATCGTTGAGATGTTTGGCGTACAGGGTCCAAAACACCCAGAGCTCGGCATTGCGATGGACATGAGTATCGGCTTGAAAACTGAAAGTGGCGCAATCTGCACCTTGTCATTGTCGTTCAACAACAATGGCCCGATCGGGACCACCTTCCGTTACATCTGCGACAACGGCACCTATCTCGCCAAATACGACGATCTCTACGATGGCAGCGAAGCGCCGATCGACGTCAGTCAAGTGGCTGTCTCAATGAATGGAATTGAACTCCAAGATCGAGAATTCTTTGCCGCCATCCGTGAGGGTCGCGAACCCAATGCAAGCGTGCATCAAGCGTTGGCGACCATGAAGGTGCTCGGCGCGCTTGAAGACATGTTGGAGCGTTAATCGTGCGACAACGCGCCATTCCGTGCTGGCAATTTCGGGGCGGTAGTTCGAAAGGCATTTATTTTAAAGCCGCCGATCTGCCCTCAGAGGACACACTGCGTAATCAGGTGATCCTCCATGCAGTGAGCGGTTCGACCGGCGCGGATAAGCGTCAGGTAGATGGCCTTGGGGGGGCGCATCCGCTGACTTCAAAAGTCGCCGTGGTTGGCCCTAGTACGCATCCTGAGGCAGACATTGACTATCTGTTTGTGCAAGTGGTGGTGGGTCAGGCGGCGGTAGACACGTCGCCCAACTGTGGAAATATTTTGTCAGGGATCGGAGCATTTGCGCTCGAGACAGGGATGATGACCCAATCCGGCTCAGAAGCCCGCATCCGCGTGCATATGGTGAACTCCGGCAATCTTTGCGAACTGGTGTTTCCGCTGGTTGATGGCCTCCCAGACTATGACGGTGACTGCCGCATTGATGGAGTGCCCGGGACAGCTGCACCCATTGTCTGTCGCTACGCGGATTTAGCCGGGAGTGCTTGTGGCGCACTGCTGCCGACAGGATCTCCGATCGATGTCTTTGATGGTGTGGCCGTGACCTGCATCGACAACGGGATGCCAGTGGTTGTGATGAAGGCCGAAGATCTCGGCATCACCGGGTATGAATCCGCCGCAGAACTCAATCAAGACGAGACACTCAAGGCGAAAGTGGAGTCCATCCGCCTACAAGCGGGGCTCGCGATGGGTCTTGGCGATGTCACCGACAAAGTGGTTCCCAAAATGTCATTGGTGTCCCGGCCAAGCCAAGGCGGTACGCTCAATACGCGAACCTTCATCCCGAAGGTTTGTCATGACGCCATTGGAGTGCTTGGCGCCGTCTCAGTCGCCAGCGCCGCGGTCTATGAGGGATCCCCTGCGCATCAGGTGGCTGAGCCTGTAAATGGCCCATCACGGCGCATGGTGGTTGAACACCCATCCGGGGACTTCATTGTTGATTTAGAACTTGACGAGTCTACGCAACCGCCCACTATTTTGACCGCTGGGTTATTACGCACCACACGGCTATTAGCCAGTGGGGTGACCTATGTTCCGCAGTCCGTCTGGCCAGAGACGGCATTACCATCAGAGGGTTCACCATGACCAAAGAAATCAAAACCTGTCTGCCACCCGATCCCAATACTCGGACCCCAGAATTCAAGGCCCCACCCAAGAGCTGTGATTCGCATTGCCATGTCTTTGGACCACACGATGTGTTTCCGTATCACCCCTCGTCGACCTATCACCCACCAGATGGTCCCAAAGAAAAGTTGAAAGCACTGCATACGCAGCTCGGGATTGATCGCGCAGTAATCGTGCAAGCGAGCTGTCATGGGCCAGACAACAGCGCCATGATGGATGCCATCGCCAGTGATCCCGACAACTACAGAGGGGTCTGTATCGCCAATGACAGCTTCACAGACAAAGACTTTGAAGACTTGCACGCCGGTGGCGTCCGTGGGGTGCGCTTCAACTTTGTGACTCACTTAGGCGGAACACCCAATCTTGCGATGATGGAACGCGTGTTGGAGCGCGTGAAGCCGTTAGGCTGGCACTTGGTCATCCACGTCAACGCGGAAGACATCATTACGTTCGAAGACTTCTTCCTGAAGTTCGACATGGACATCGTCGTGGACCACATGGGCCGCGTCCCCACCTCAGACGGTGTTCATCAGAAGGCGTTTAAAATCCTGTTAGAAGCCATGCGTCGGGACAATTGGTGGGCAAAGGTCTGTGGATCTGAGCGGATCTCCAAGGCAGGCCCTCCATTCTATGACGCAGTGCCTTATGCTCAGGCGCTCATCGACGTTGCCCCAGACCGTATTTTGTGGGGAACAGACTGGCCACATCCAAATATTAGTAAGTTCATGCCGAACGATGGTGACTTGGTCGACCTAGTCCCCCTCATTGCGCGTGATGAAGCCACTCAACGGAAGATCTTGGTCGAGAACCCCGCCCGTCTCTACGGGTTTACACTGTAAGGACTGCTGATGAAACCGGTTGCTGTCAAAACTTTTCCAAGGACTCCTCTCGAGATCGTAGACGCCCTTGCACACTGCGGCGTCTCGACAGTCCATGAAGCGCAAGGTCGTGTCGGACTGATGAAGCCATACATGCGTCCAATCTACGCCGGCGCGCGGATCGCAGGGAATGCAGTCACGATCTTGGCGCAGCCCGGTGACAATTGGATGATCCATGTCGCGATTGAACTCTGCCAGGCTGGCGACGTCCTTGTGGTCGCCTGTACGACAGACAACGAAGACGGGATGTTCGGCGATCTTCTCGCCACCAGTTGTAAGGCACGCGGTGTTCGCGGTCTTATTATTGATGCAGGCGTCCGCGATGTCCGGGATCTCACTGAGATGAATTTCCCGGTCTGGAGCCGTGCGATTCATGCCAAAGGCACCGTCAAAAATACCTTGGGTAGCGTCAATGTGCCGGTCATGTGTGCCGGTCAAGTCGTGTATCCAGGGGATACCGTGATTGCCGATGATGACGGCGTCTGCGTCGTCCCGCGGCGAACCGCGGCGACTGCGCTACAGGCCGCACAAGCGCGGGAAGCCAATGAAGAAAGCAAGCGCGTACGACTCGCGGCCGGTGAGTTGGGTATCGATATGTACAATATGCGCCCTGCACTGGACGCAGCTGGTTTAACCTATATTGACGCGCTGGATGAATTGACCGAATACAATGGGTATCACATCAAACCATAAGGACGCCCCCATGATTATTGATTGCCATGGCCACTACACGACAGCCCCAGGCGCTCTCGGCGACTATCGGGATGCCCAACGGGCGGCTCTGAATGCTGATCCGAACCATCAGTTCGAGAAGGGTGTGATTCACATCACAGACGATCAGATCCGAGAAAGCATTATCAACAATCAGTTGAAACTTCAGCAGGAGCGGGGGACAGACGTCACGATCTTTTCACCCCGTGCAAGCTGGATGGGTCATGATTTAGGCAATGCAAGCACCTCGCTTGCCTGGACTGAGCAATGCAACGATCTGATTAAGCGGGTCTGCACCTTGTTCCCGGAAAACTTTGTGCCGGTTTGTCAGCTCCCACAAAGCCCAACCATCACCATGGAAAACAGTATTCGTGAGCTTGAACGCTGCGTGCTCGAAATGGGCTTTATCGGCTGTAACTTAAATCCAGACCCCTCTGGCGGATACTGGAAAGACAAGCCGATGGGTGACAAGTTTTGGTATCCCTTCTACGAAAAAATGGTGGAACTCGACGTCCCCGCGATGATCCACGTCAGTGGTGCTTGCCATCCCTGTATGCACACCACAAGCTCCTATTATCTGGGTGCGGATACGACAGCGTTCGTCCATTTAATGATGTCAGACGTGTTAAAAGACTTCCCGACGATCAAATTCATCATTCCGCATGGCGGCGGTGCAGTGCCCTACCATTGGGGCCGTTTCCGTGGCATTGCCCAAGACATGGGGCTAGGCGATTTGGATGAGCGGATGTTGAATAACATCTATTTCGACACCTGCGTGTACCATCAAGATGGGATCGACATGCTTCTTGATGTCATTCCGACCAAAAATATTCTGTTTGCCTCGGAAATGATCGGCGCTGTCCGTGGAATCGACCCGAGAACTGGGCATTACTACGATGACACCAAGCGCTACATTGACGGCAATACGAAGCTCACTGATGAGCAGCGTACAGCCATCTTCGAAGGCAATATTCGTCGTGTGTTTTCTCGGCTCGCCGTGTAAGTAAGGAAGGCCCCTACGGGGGCCTGAATGACACGATGCAGATTGGTTTCTTAGGGTTTGGAGAAGCTGGGTCCACATTCACGCGGACATTGCTGGCAGAGCGGACGCTGTCGGTCGTCACTTATGATCGACTGCTGGATGACCCGGCGACCCGGGCCAGTCTCCTCGCGCGTGCGAAGGCGGTCTCTGCGTCTTGTGTCGACAGTCCAACTGAACTCGCACAGTCGACGCAATACATCTTTTCCACCGTCACAGCGGATCAATCACAGCTCGCCATCGAATCCCTCGCGCCTGCGCTGACTCCAGATCACATCGTCTTTGATTTAAATTCCGTATCACCGGGCAAGAAAAAGGCCACTGCAGCCTTGGTCACGCATCAGGGTGCCCGCTATGTCGATGTCGCCGTGATGGCGCCCGTTCATCCGCGCGGTCATCGGACTCCACTGCTGGTCTCGGGTCCTGATCAAGCACTGATCGAATCAGTGCTTCAGGAATTGAACTTGTCTTTCACTTGGAAAGGCCCCCAGATCGGGGACGCGTCGGTCGTTAAGATGCTCCGTAGCATCC
>RFUY01000012.1 GCA_009922705.1 Gammaproteobacteria bacterium | reverse complement strand
TGTCTGAAGCAGTGCATACGCATCCCGAGTTGGTCAAAACCTACCTCGGATCCGTGGTACCACAACAAGACAATTACTATGCCGCACTGAATTCTGCGGTATTCTCAGACGGCTCCTTTGTCTTCATTCCAAAGGGTGTCCGGTGCCCCATGGAACTCTCCACCTATTTTCGGATCAACCAACAAAATACAGGACAGTTTGAACGGACCCTGATCATCGCTGAAGAAGGCAGTTATGTTTCTTACTTGGAGGGCTGTACCGCACCGCAGCGTGATGAAAACCAATTGCATGCGGCCGTCGTTGAACTGGTCGCAATGACAGACGCCGAAATCAAGTACTCCACCGTCCAAAACTGGTTTGCTGGAGATGATGAGGGTAAAGGCGGCATCTACAACTTCGTCACCAAACGCGGCGAATGCCGCGGTGATCGCGCCAAAATCAGTTGGACACAACTCGAAACTGGCAGTGCCATCACGTGGAAATATCCCAGCTGTGTTCTCAAAGGGGCAGATTCCGTCGGTGAATTCTACTCAGTCGCGGTTGCTGGCAAAAAACAGCAAGCGGACACCGGCACAAAGATGATTCACATCGGGCCACGGACCCGGTCCACAATTATCTCCAAAGGAATTTCCACCAGCCGTGGTCAAAATGCCTACCGTGGTTTGGTGAAGATTCTCCCCGGTGCAACCGATGCGCGTAATTTCACGCAGTGCGACTCACTGCTGATTGGCGATCAGTGTGGCGCACACACCTTCCCGTATGTGGAAGTGCAAGAGCCGTCTGCCCAATTGGAGCATGAGGCCACCACCTCAAAGGTGAGTGATGACCAACTGTTTTATCTACGCACGCGTGGCATGAGTGAAGAAGACGCCCTCAACATGGTCGTCAATGGGTTCTGCAAAGATGTATTCCAAAAACTGCCCATGGAGTTTGCAGTCGAAGCAGAAGCCCTACTCGGGATTACGTTAGAAGGAGCCGTCGGCTGATGTTATCGATTCAAAATCTACATGCACGCGTTGGCGAAAAGCCAATTCTGAAGGGCATTTCTCTTGAGGTGAAGCCAGGCGAAGTGCACGCCATCATGGGGCCAAACGGCTCAGGGAAAAGCACATTAAGCTCGATTCTTGCGGGCCGAGAGGACTACGAGGTCACCGCCGGATCTGTCCATTACCAAACGGAAGATTTGCTGGCCCTTGAGCCGGAAGAGCGGGCTTGGCGGGGCGTCTTTTTGTCGTTCCAATACCCTGTTGAAATTCCAGGCGTCAAAAACATCTATCTGTTGAAGGCTGCCGTGAATGCCGTGCGCACCCATCGCGGGCTGCCTGAGCTCAAAGCAGGCGAATTCCTGAAGCTAGTACGTGAGAAATTAAAGCTCATGCAGATGGATGAAGCGTTCTTGCACCGAAACGTCAATGAAGGGTTCTCCGGTGGCGAGAAAAAGCGCAACGAAATCCTACAGATGCAACTGCTTGAGCCGTCTCTTGCGATCCTTGATGAGACCGACTCTGGGCTTGATGTGGATGCACTTCGCATTGTCGGTGAAGGGGTAAATCACCTCCGCCGTGAAGATCGGAGCATTATTTTGGTGACCCATTACCAGCGGCTGCTCGACATCATCAAACCTGACTATGTGCACGTCCTGGCCGACGGCGAAATCAAGCTCTCTGGTGACTTTAGTCTCGCCCAGCGCTTGGAAAAAGAAGGGTATGAAGGGATCCGAGCGGCATGAGCGGTCTTGAGACATTGCTTCGGGCACGACAGTCTGATGCCGCACAGACCGCCTTAGCGCTGGGATTACCGAACAAACAAACCGAAGCGTGGAAGTATGTCCCGACCCGAGTACTTGCTCGCACGGCTTGGGTTGAGGCGGCGCAAAGACGCAGCTGTACAGGGTTTGGGCTGTCACAGGGACACTTTGTCAATATTCCGCAGATCGATGGGCTCACCATAAGCCAAGGCACATTGACGGATGCAGAAACGGATCGTCTCGACGCCCTGCGTCAGCGACATGGGTTCCAGGCGGCCGCCATTGCACTGTCTGAGTCGCCCTGGATTATCAGCGTCGTGCCCAATGCTCAGGTCGAGCTTTCGCTCACCCACTTTGCAAACCTGAGTCTCTCAGCCGCATTTGGGCTCTGTGTCATCCGCATTGGCGCCAATGCCGAACTCAAACTCACTGAACGGTTTGAAGCGTCAGAAGAGACCGAAAAAACCCTGGCTGGCTGGACTGCACTGATCACGCTTGACCGCGATGCACGGATGCATTTGGGGCGTTTACAAACCGCAGGCGCAGCGGCGCACGTGTTTGAAACACTTCAGGTTGAAGTGGGAGAGAATGCCCGGTTTCAGCATTTTGTCAGCGATTTTGGTGCACAGCTGTCACGCCTCGATCTGACGATCGATCTGGTTGGCGCCCATGCTCATGCGCAGTGCAACGGCCTACTCGTGACTGGAGGACAGCAATACCATGACGTGCATTTAGACGTAAATCATCGCGTCGGCCAGACCTCGAGTGCTATGACTTATCGAACCATGGTCGATGCTCAGGGGGAAGCGACATTAAATGGCCGTGTGTACATCGCCAAAGATGCCCAACGAGCCGCAACGGAGCAGTCACTTGCCAACCTATTGGTGTCCGATCGAGCGCGCGTCAACCCGAAACCAGAACTGGAAATCTATGCCGACGATGTCACGGCAAGCCACGGATGCACTGTCGGAAGTCTCAATGCCACCGAGCTGTTTTACTTGAGATCACGCGGTCTATCGGCCTCTGATGCCCGCGCCGTGCTGCAGTATGCCTTTGCAGAACGCGTGATCGAGACACTCGAAGACGAGACCCTGCGTGCCGACATTGAGCATCGATTACTCGGAACCCTGAAGCAGGGGGAATTAATCCGCGAGCTTCAGGATGCTGCCCATGTTTGATGTTCAGTCTGTTCGGGCAGCCTTCCCAATTCTGGCACGCGAGGTTCACGGGCAGCCTTTGGTGTATTTCGACAATGCCGCAACGTCACAGAAACCGCAGCGAGTGTTGGATGCAATTGCCCACTACTACACGGAAATCAACGCCAATGTACACCGTGGCGTGCACACGCTCAGCGGAGAGGCTACTGACGCCTATGAGGGTGCTCGTGCCCGTATTGGACAGTGGTTTGGTGTCACAGATCCTGGCGAAATCATCCTACTGCGCGGGGCCACTGAGGGCCTCAATTTGGTCGCACAGGTGCTGGCCAGCCAGCTCACTGCTGGTGACGAGGTGTTGGTTGGAGAGACGGAACACCACGCGAATATCGTCCCCTGGCAGCAATTGGCCGCCACAAAAGGGGTGATCGTCACAAAAATCCCTGTGGATGCTGACGGGATGCTCTCACTGACGGCGGCCAAGGCACTTGTCCGCCAGGGCAAGACCAAGGTGATTGCGATCGGACATGTGTCCAATGCGATTGGGGCCGTCAATGACATGCCTGGCTTTATCCAACTCGCGCACGACATTGGTGCCTACTCGGTGGTTGATGGTGCACAAGCAGCACCGCACTTACGCGTGAATGTGCCAGCACTCGGGGCTGATTTTTATGCGGTCAGCGCCCACAAAATGTGTGGCCCCACAGGCATCGGTGTGCTGTTTGGTCGACGCGAGCTCCTTGAGACGCTTCCACCTTGGCAAGGCGGTGGAGACATGATCGATCGCGTGAGTTTCTCTGGGACGACCTATAACGTGTTGCCGTGGAAATTTGAGGCAGGGACTCCAAATATTGCCGACGCGATTGGGTTTGCTGCCGCGCTGGATTATCTCGAGAGCATCGATTTCGACGGTGCAATGGAGCACGAAGCGCAGATACATGCGGCACTGATTGAGGCCATGCGTGCCCGCCCGCAGATCCAGATTCTTGGGCATCCCTCGCACTGGGTCAGTGTCTGCTCATTCAATGTTGTTGGCGCACATCCCACGGATGTCGGCACGCTCTTAGACCAGCTCGGCTTCGCCATTCGAACCGGACACCATTGCGCAATGCCCACCATGGAGCATTTTGGACTCTCCGGCACAGCGCGTGCATCTCTGGCTTTTTATAACACACACGATGAGGTTGACCGCTTCATGGATGCGTTAGACCGAGTCATCCGCATGCTGGCCTAATGATGCAGTCCTTTGAATCGCTAACACCCGGCACTGAATTGACGGCCAGCACTCAGATTGTGGCGCAACAAGTGCCGCAAGGGTTACCGCTGGTGATGGAAGCCGGCCAACGCGGGCGTATTACACAAGCGCTCGGTGACAGCATCAGCCTTGACATCGAGGGTCGCTTGGCTCGCTTTGACGTGAGCCAATTCGCAGCGCTTGGGGTGTCCCCCCCTGCAACCCAGATCACCACCGATGCGCCGTTGGAAGACCAAATTTGGGCCGTCCTACGTGGCTGCTTTGACCCAGAGATCCCGGTCAACGTCGTTGATCTGGGTCTCATCTACGATCTGCGTCTCTCAACGCTCATCGATGGTCGACAACACGTCAAAATTGAGATGACATTAACCGCACCGGGGTGCGGCATGGGACCGGTGTTGACCCGAGACATCAAAGTGAAACTCGAAGCGCTTCCCGCAGTCGACCATGCAGACGTTGCCTTGGTGTTCGATCCACCCTGGGACGCCAGTAGAATGACTGAAGAAGCGCGACTTGAAACTGGACTCTTTTAAGGACACCGCATGAGCACATGGATTCCGCTCACCCCACTCGAGACACTGGCCGATGGTACCTACGAACGCTTTGAGTGTGACCATGCGGATGTGTTGGTGTTTCGGGAAGGCAATGACGTATTTGCACTCGAAGATCGCTGTACTCATGATGACACTGCCTTGTGCGGGGGATATTACTTCAACGGCACAATTGCCTGCCCCCGGCATGGCGCGCACTTTTGCATTCGGACTGGGGAAGCATTGAGTCCACCCGCCTACGAAGCAACCACAGTCTATCCGCTGCGCATCTCAGAGGATGGTCTCATCGAAATCTCGTTCGATGCCTAATCTCTGGCCAAAAAACTGGCGATTGTTCGGGCAATTTCTCGCCATCTCAATTGGCTTTGCAAGTATTTTTGAATGGCTTGCGATTCCACTGGGTGCGTTGATGGGCCCTATTCTTGGTGCAGGACTGCTCGCTTATTTTAAAAATGATCGTGAGGGGCCCGGGCATTATGCGCAGGGTGGAGCCATCTTGGTAGTCGGGCTTGCGCTCGGTGCGCAGGTCACACCTGACTTTATTGAGCGAGCCCTGCATTGGCCTGGCTCTATGGCCATCCTCATTGTCACCATGTGCATCATTCTCTGGGTGGTTGGCTGGCTGAATCGCTGGCTGTTTCGTCTCGACGCTATTAGTGCACACATGTCAGCGTCGCCAGGTAACCTCTCTGTCGCGCTCACACTCACAGATCATTACCAAGGACAGCTCCCCCAAGTCGCAGTGTTTCAGAGCTTACGATTAACCTTACTCACCATTCTGGTCCCCATTGCACTGCATCAGCTGGGTGGCTTGCCCTCGACCAGCGCCATCTCTTCGATAAGCGGTCCTGTCAACCTTTCTTGGATCGCTGTTTTTTTGGCTGGCGCGCTGATCGCCTTCGGACTGGATCGCTTCAAAGTGCCAACACCCAGCTTGATTGCCGGTGCCTTGGCAGCGGGTATTCCAAGCGCCATGGGCTGGATCGAAGTACAGATTCCCTCAACCCTCTTTCTCGGCGCAATGATGATTTTTGGATGGAAAATAGGCATTGATACGATTCGCCAAGGACTGACTGTCGTTTCTCGCGCGCTAGGGCCGGCCATTCTATCAACAGCCGTCGCGGTCTGCATTGCGGTCATTGGCGCCTGGGGCGTCTCAACCGTCCTAGACATTCCGCTGATTGATACCGTGCTTGCCTTCATGCCGGGTGCCTTCCAGGTGATGCCCGTGCTTGCCCTCGAACAAGGGGCAGACGGTCTCTATGTCACAACACATCACTTAATCCGTGTCATCGCGATGGGCTCGCTGATGCCGATTTTTGCGGTGTATTGGGCGCGCACATGAATTATCTGCGGCACTTCGACTACGCGCACAATGCGGAGTTATCTGGTTGGGAGCCATGGTACCAAGGTGACGCCCTTTTGGGGTATGTGCAACCCGCGCTCCGTGATGCAGCGTTGCGGCATGGGGTCTTTACGCACACTCATGATTTACAGGTGCTCGACGGCTCTGCCGAAGAGATCACCGCGGCATTCGATGACTTTGCGACACAAATCTACGCGACAGGCTTGCTCACACAATGGGTCGGCGAGCCCTTCCCAGTCAAAGCCTCGATTGCTGAACCGGCTCGCTTTACGATGGAGCGAACCCTCACCGCGCTCATGGGCTGCCTGACATTTGGGGTCCACTTAAACGGGTATGTGGCAACTGCATCGGGACCAGAACTTTGGATCGCCACGCGCTCCCGTCAAAAGCCAACATTCCCTGGCATGCTCGACAACATGGTAGGCGGAGGACAACCGGCCGGACTGTCTTTGTTTGAGAACCTGATCAAAGAGTGCGAAGAAGAAGCCGGTATTCCCGAAACATTGGCCCGTCGATCGATCCCGGTTGGGACCATCAGCTATTGCCACACCGACGGACGAGGACTGAAACGAGACGTTCTCTACTGTTTCGACCTGGCGCTGCCTCCGACGTTTCAGCCTCACTGCACCGATGGAGAAGTCGAGTCTTTTGCACGCTATCCAATCGACCAAGTGCTCGAGATCATTCGGACGTCAGACCGCTTTAAATACAACTGCAACTTGGTCATCTTGGACTTCGCCATTCGCCATGGCGTACTTGATGGCGACACGACCCCGGAGTACGCCACCCTCTGTCAGCGGCGCAACCAGTTGCAGCTCTAAGTCGCTATGCGAGGCGTGCGAGCGCTCGCAAATCCATCGGAGTGCGCAAATTCGGATCGCCAGAGAGACACGGCGTATGACCGATCACTTCATCATAGGCACATTGGTGCACGATTGTGGCCGCAGTCGCCCCAATCCCGGCAAGGGCAATGCCTGCCGCGGTCGATGATTTAAACACCAGATTGTCACCACTCGAGGCTTTCAAGAACTGGCGTCGATCCGCGAAGATAATTTCGACCAAATAGATGATCCCCTCGAAGGCGTGGATCTCAAGCGCAGGGGGCGATGGCCCCGCCAGTTCGCGCTTCAGCGCAGATAATTCCATCATGCCTCCCGTAAGCGCACGGTGCGGCGCGACTGCAGCAATGCACTCCGAAACGCGTCAAGACTCGTTGCCGTTTGCAACCCCAACCGCGCGATCAAGTCCTGGTGGGTCTGCATCGCTGAGCCACCCACAAACAGGGCAACCTCCTCCGGCAATTGGGCACGAAGTCTGGTGAGCTCCAGCGGAATCCGTGGATCATCGGCGGGGTACGTTAAACTCAATGAGACCGCTTTTGCCCCTGATTGCTTCACAGCGGCAATAATCTCATCTGCCGGCGTGTTTGGCCCCAAATAAACGGGTTGCCAGCCATCGATTGACACCAAGGCGGCAATCATCAACGCACCAAGCTCATGCAGTTGTCCGGTGGGTGTTGTCACCACGATCTTTGGTTCAGTCCCGGTGAAGACCTCCCGAAAGCGCAGCGCACCAAGAAAGGTTCGCAAGTGCGCGGTGGCCATGTGCTCATGCGCAATGCGTAACTGCCCGCGGCGCGTCGCCTCTCCGATTTCTGACAACAGTGGCCCCAACACTTGCTCCAAAAATCCAGGTAAGGACAAATCAATCAGGGCTTGTTGTAGCTGCTGATCAAACCGAAACTGATCCATCATGGCGATGCTGTACAGCAGTTGATCGATCCGCTCTGACTGATCTTCCGTCATCGTCGCCTGAGACCAGCTCGCAGCCCGCGTTAACGCAGGCTCAGGAGCCGCCTGAAGCCGAGACTCTTCGGACACCACGGCACGCAAGTTGACTAAGGGGAGTCGCGCAATATCACTCAGCCGACGACCCGCCTGCTTAGCAATGCGGATAAGCCGCAAACGCTCGATATCATGATCGGAATACAAGCGACGTTGCGTCTCGCTACGGGCAGGGTCGACCACCTGATACCGTTTTTCCCACGCACGAATCAAATCCACCGTTAAACCCGTTCGATTCGCTACCAACCGAATCGGATGGCGCGGCGTGTCATCGACTGTGGATGTTGTTTCAGAAATACCCATAAGCGGGAGTGTCTCAAGACCGTCCCAATTTTGTCCATTACAAATCCAAGAAAATACTTGATCTCAATCAAGCAAACTCGGATGCTATCCAACGCGTGCTCACCGGTGTCTCACGACACTCCGTCGACAGAACTCCCTTGAAAACCCGGGCCTCACAGCCAAGAATACAGACAGAGAGCCCTGTCACAGGTTAGGAAGCCAATGCGTCTTTTGATCCTCCTTGCAGCCGTGTTGTTGCTGTTTTACCTCCTCACTCGCGGCTCCTCCGGCGAATGGGTGCGAACCAATAAGTGGAAAGTCATCGGTGGGGGCGTCGCATTGCTGATTTTGGGCTTGGTGGTCACTGGGAAATTACCCGCACTGGCAGCGGTTGCGGCGCCAATTGCTGCCTTCGGGCGTCGCCTTTGGTCAATGCGCGGCCTACTGAGCATGCTGCCAAGGCTCAGACAACTGCTTGGGCTCGGCGCTGCGGCAGGCGCGGCGGGCGCGGCACATGCCGGTGCCTCAAGAGCTCGGGAGCCGGAAGGTCCCATGACGGTCAAGCGCGCGGCAGAAATACTCGGTGTTGAACCCACGGCAAACGCTGCCGAGATTCGAGCGGCACACCGACGGCTCATGGGGAAAATGCATCCAGATAAGTCCGGCACCGACTACTTAGCAGCGCTCATTAATGAGGCGCGGGATACCCTGCTTGCGGCTCATTCAGATGACGCATCAAAGCCTGACTAAGCCCGAAACCTGCGGCATCATGCGCGTCGTAGATGAGATCAGCGCCCGCAGATTCGATCATCGATAAGGTGTGTCGAGAGCGTGTACTCACACCAATGATGCCCTCAAACCCATTTTGACGGAGTCGACGGACAGCGATGCACAGCGCCTCAGGCTCGGGCATGGTGAGAATAATGGCGCGCAACTTTCCAAATCGAAGCTTGTTCCAGAAGCCAGGATCCTCTGCATCCGCAAAGACCACGCGACGTCCCGCATCAAGGTGTGATTCGATTTTCCCTGGATCGGCGTCAAGACCCACGACGCGGACACCGGCCTCGTGTAATCCGTCAAACACCGCGGTCCCAATTCGGCCCATCCCAAGCACGACAACCTGAGCGCCACCAAGCGTCAGTGGTTGTTCATCCGGGTGGCGCTCATTGCGCTCGAATCGTAAAAGCTGAGACTCGAACCGGTCATACAACTCATGGCTGTAGCGATTCAAGGGTGCAGAAATCATAAAGCTTAGGGTCACCGTGATCGCAAAAATCGAGAGCAGTTCACCAGAGATGAGACCACTGTCTGCCCATGACGCGGCGACAATCAACGCGAACTCTGAGTATGACAACAAGGTCAATACCATCAAAAACGCAGTGTAGGCGCGCAACCGAATCCACAGTAATAGGGCGAACAACACCGCCATCTTGATCGGTAGCAGTGCCAGAAAAGGAAGGGCATCCATGAGTAATGGAGCCGAGAGCGGCACCTGCATCCCGACGCGGACAAAAAAGGCAATCAGCAACAGCTCTCGGAGTCCCCACAGATGCTGTGCGATCGGTTTGGCGGCACGATGATTCGAAAATACCATCCCCATCACCAGGGCACCCAACTCACCGCTGACGCCAAGCGCTTTGAAGACGGCTGCCCCCAACAGCAAGGCCACAATGAGCCCCAATAACAATTCCAGCTCTGCATCGATAGCCAATCGATCCAGTATCGCGCGTGCCACGGGTGCCGCAAATGGAATCGCCAGTAAGCCAAGCGCCCAAACCGATGGCGATTGGCCTCCCCCCACTGCCAACAGTGCAACCGCCGCAATGTCCTGCAGAACAAGGATGCTAATCGATAAGCGCCCATGGAATGCTCGAATTTCGCGTCGCGCCTCCAATGCTTTGGCGGCAACCACGGTACTTGAAAACCCGAGTGTCATGGCCAAACCGAAACGAACCTCAAGGGGCAACGTCGATCCCATCACACCGACAATGAGTAACCCACTGATCAGCAGATGGCCCAGGGTGATGCCGGTCAGATCACCCCTGAGCAGTGCCCGCGGATTCATTTTTAATCCAATGGCAAACAGCAATAACTCAACGCCAATCTCTGCAGGAATCGCGAGAATATCCGCGGTGTCGTCAAAGCCTGTTGCTGCAAACACTGCCCCGGCAACCAGATACCCGACCAAGGGTGGCATGCCAAGGAAGCGCACAAGGGAGCCAATAGCCCAGGCGCCAACCAACCAAATCAATAACAGCATCATCATCACCGATGCGCCATCCAAGGCACTTTGTGACCCACGCCGGGCACCTCTTGCACTAACTTTGGAACCAAAAATCCTGGTAATTGATGAAGTAGCGCATCATACAAGGCTGCAATCTCAGCGTCGGGAAGCGCAAAGTGCGCACTTCCAGCCACTTGATCCAGCACGTTCAAGTAGTACGGTTGCACGCCAACCCGAAACAAGGCTTCTGAGAGCTCAACCAAAACAGGGGCTGTGCTATTGACGCCTCGCAAAAGCACCGCTTGATTTAACACGCTATGGCAGTGTGCCCGAAGCGACTCGATGGCAACAGACAGTTCAGCGTCAATTTCTTGCGGATGATTGATGTGGAGCACACAAACGACCGGAATACGGCTTGTCGCGAACAGATGACAGAGGTCCTCGGTGATTCGGGCTGGAATCACGACCGGGAGTCGCGTGTGAATCCGAAGCCGACGCACGTGTGGAAGGCCTGCCAGTGCATCAAACAGCTCAGCCAAACACGCATCATCGGCCATCAAAGGATCACCGCCAGACAGGATGACCTCATTGACCTCGGGATGCGCGTTTAAGTACGTCTGGAGTTTGCCAAGATCCGCCATCCGAAAGGTATTGTCGCGATAGGGAAAGTGACGCCGGAAGCAGTAGCGGCAGTTAATCGCGCAACCACCTCGTAACACGACGAGGATACGGGAACGGTATTTATGCAAGACGCCACGCAGAACCCCCTCATGCTCTTCTAATGGATCCGTCACAAAGCCATCAACGACCTGTTGCTCAGCCGTCACCGAGAGCACTTGCCGCAGTAATGGATCATCCGGATGTCCGGGAATCATGCGAGCAATAAAGGGCGCGGGAACCCGCACCTGAAAGCGTGGTGTTGGATCAACGCCGATCGACGCAGGATCGAGCTCCAGGCGTTCGGCGAGCACGACTGGATCGGTCACTGCCTCACTGAGAATCTGTTGCCAGGTCATCCCCGTGAGGCCAGCACTCGCTCGACCGTGTCCACAATGGCCTGGGTCTGCGGATCCACCTCAAGGTTAATCAAGTCACCAACACTCACCGTACCGAAGGTGGTCAATCGTCGTGTTTCAGGAATTAAATGCACACGGTACCGGCCACTGTCGATTCGGTCGCCAAGCGTCAATGACGCTCCATTTAATGCCACGTACCCCTTCGCAAGCAGATATTTATGCAGCGCCGGCGGCGTGTCGAAGACGACACTCAAATTCGCACCCTCGGACTCAAGAGCAACCACGGTTGCGAGTCCCAGAATATGTCCTGAGAGCACATGCCCGCCGATCTCGTCACCGAATCGCGCAGCGCGCTCAACATTGACTTGCGCTCCTGGGGTGAGTTGACCCAGATTGGTTAATCGTAAAGTTTCATCAATCACATCGAACGAGACGGTCTCGTCAGAAAGCGCCACTGCAGTTAAGCACACGCCATTGATCGCCACCGAAGCACCTATCATGAGCCCCGCCTCGCGTCCCTCTGGTAACGCGACTGCAAGCCGCCGAATACCCTCTGAGTCGTCACACGAGACGACGGTACCAAGCCCTTGGACTATCCCTGTAAACATGCCTATCCTGCCAATTGTTGAAAAAGGGTCTTCACCGGCGCGATCCGATCCACTCCCCGAAATACAGCGCTCCGTAGCAAACGCATCCAAGGATCAGTCGAAACAAATGTTGACTGCAACAGCGCCATCACGCGCGCGGTGGTCAAATGCTCAAGGCGCCTTTCTCGGGCAACGGTCCGTGCAAAGCGACCGGGGTCAAACGAGCGATGCGCAGAGACAGCTCGCTCGATTGCGCACACATCAGCAAACCCTAAATTCGCCCCCAGTCCGGCCAAAGGAAAGATCCCATGGGATGTATCGCCGATCGCCAGACAGGGGCCTAATGCATCCCGATTCAAATGGTGCTGTCCGATCGGCATCCACTGACTCGGCCTAACCCAGGTCAGCACACCACGAGCCTGCTCACTGGCCTGCGTTAATCGCCGAGCCAACGCCTCGGCATCCACTGACTGCAGCGATGTTGCCTCCGCATCTGCCATGGACCACACCACACTCACCCGAGGGTTCCCGTTGTGATCAGGTAAAGGTAATAATGCCAACGGCCCTTCTGCCGTAAATATCTGAAATGCTTCCCCACGATGCGGCTCAGTGCAGGCAAGTGTCCCAACAAGTGCCTGATAGCCTTGAGCTGTCACAATCTTGTCAAATCCGAGAGATGTTGCCAGCGTTGCACGCCGACCCTCGGCGAGGATCACCGCCTCAAAAGAGACGTCCAAACTCGATTCAGTCACAGTGTCGCCTCTCAACGACAGCGCCTGTCCATTTTTTGTGTGAAGTGACAGCTTTGGCGTCCGCTTCGCCACTGCGATCAATGCCGCCCGAACCCAGTCTGCTTCCACAATGACACCGAGGCGATCTGGACCAAACTGAATTGCAGCATCACTCCCCGAATCGATGACTCGCATGCGCTGATACGCCGTGACTCGATCGCCTTCAATCGGACAGCCCAATCGCTCGAGGAGTTCAATTGCACGCGGTCCAAGCGCCCATACTCGCGTGTCAGCTTCTCCGGTTGGGGAGACTGTCTCGAATCCTTGCGGGTCAATCAGCTGTGTCTCGAGCCCTGCACGCGCTAAGACAATCCCGGCAGCAAGCCCAACAGCACCACCCCCAAAGACGCCAACAATCATGCGTATCGACCCATACCTGCCTCGGCAATCCAGCGCTGTGCCAGCTGGTGGTGATCTAGCAGGGAGAGCGTCGCACCACTGACCAGTTGGCGGAACGGATGGTGCCATGCGAAGACCTGCTCTAAGAGCGATGAGGCGGCGCGAGTTTGCCCACGGTCACGGCGCCACGCTCGACAGCCCATCTGAACGCGCCGATCGAGGTCGTTTAAGGAAGCCCCCTCTAATGCCTCGACAACCCGCGAGACCCCGCGCAAAGCGAGATTTAACCCCTGCCCTGCAACAGGATGAATGGTCTGAGCACCATTCCCAAACACAGCAATCCCGGGGCGATATGGCGTCTCTAACCAACGTTCCACCAGCGGAATCACAACCGGCAAGGTAACTGCACTGAGCTGCCCGAGTAAATCACCAAGCGCAGCTTGCGCCAGCGCCAGAAACGTCTCGGGGTCTTCTACCCCACGGATGGCTTGATCCGGCGGCAATGACCAAACGAGACCATACCGCGGACCTCCCAAGGGCAACAGTGCAAGCGGACCACTCCGCGTAAAACGCTCAAAGGCACAGTGCATGCGCGGCTGACTGACCTCGACCCGCATCAAAACTGCACTGCGTCCGAACTCACGGTATTGCGGCATCATCCCAAGACTTTCCACCAACGGACTCCGGCCACCGTCACATAAGCACACAAGATCTGCGGTGACCTCTGTCTCATCCTCCAAGCGAACCGAGGGCCCACGTGTCTGGCTGCGAGCCCGCACTGAGATCACCGAACGAGGATCTATCTGCACAGACGGAGACTTCTGAAACGCCCGTTCCAGGTCGAGGCTACACATGACACGTCCAAAGGCGTCTAATCCAAGACGGGAGGCCTCCAGACGCATCGATCCTGGAACACCGCGCTCAGAGACATGGACCGTCTGCAGCACACTGCCGGTCTCTAACGGAATGTTTAACGCCTCTAGCTGTTTAACCGTCGTCTCCGCCAACGCCAGAGTCATTGCCGGCTTGGTCACTGGTCGATCAAACAGGGTCACCTCATGGTACGCCAGTCGTCGGGCCAAGACCTGGCCGACAGGACCACCGCCAATCACCACAATCCGCATCAGCGGTGGTCCCTCATCAGCGATTCGATGGCCTCTGGGTCTTTAGGCACCGCGTCGGTCAGAACCTCATGACCAGTTTCAGTAACTACAACGTCATCCTCGATCCGAATCCCGATGCCTCGATATCTCGCGGGTGCTTGCGACGTCTTGCTCAGATAAAGACCGGGCTCAACGGTGACCACCATTCCGGGTTGCAGGGTAATCGGCTCACCCTGCTGTTCGTAGACACCCACATCGTGAACATCTAAACCCAAGAGATGTCCGGTCCCATGCATGTAATACGGCAGGTAAGCCTTGGTGTCGAGCGCCTCAACCAAGGACCCTTTTAGGATCTTTAAATCCAACAGGCCTTGAGTCAGCACCCGAACTGCAGTCTCATGATAGGCACGAATGGACAGCCCTGGACGGACATCTGCGAGGGCCGCCGATTGTGCTGCCAGCACAACGTCGTAAAGCGCACGCTGCGCCCCAGTAAACTGACCATTGATCGGGAAGGTTCGGGTAATGTCTCCTGCATAGCCATGCCATTCGCAGCCCGCATCAATTAACACAAGATCCCCTGATCGGAGCCGATCGGTGCGATCGATGTAGTGCAAAATACAGGCGTTATCGCCACCCCCCACAATGGTTTGATAGGCCAAAGAAGGCGATCCCTCCATGCGGAACGTGTGTTCAACGATTGACGCCAATTGATCTTCAGTCATGCCGGGCTGCACCTGTTGCATCGCGGCCACATGACCTTTTGCAGAGATTTCCCCCGCACGACGCATCAGATCAATTTCCTCGGGTGATTTCAGTTGGCGATGGGCATGAAGGATCACGCTGAGATCTGCCCGATGTGATAACAACTGCTGTTTCCGCTTCTGGCCCCGAACGCGCTGAAATGCAGCCTCAACCAGACGGGTCGAGCGAATGCAATCAAAGGGGTAATCGACACGAACTGCCGTGGACAGCGCCTTGTCCAAAACGGTGTCAAGCTCAGTCAGCGGATAGGCCTCGGGGATCCCCAGCCGCGAATGCACCCGCTCGGGACCAAGTCGGCGTCCAGTCCAGACTTCAGCTTCTGGATCATTCGGGCGAACCACCAAACAGTCTGGCGTATCCTGTCGCAGGATTAGCACCGCATCGGGTTCGAGAAACCCTGTCAAATACCAAAAGTCGCTCGATTGCCGAAACGGATAGTCGGAGTCTCGACTGCGCGTCACCTCGGCATGTGCTGCAACAATCGCGACTGTCCCTTCCGGAAGGGAGGCCTTGACGCGCGCACGGCGACTCTCAAAAACAAACGACGGTAATCCCATGCTCACTCCACTAATGCACAGGCTTCGATGATGGGGGCGGGTCCATGGCGTCTGCAATGCCATGCACGGCTTTTAAGTATTCTGTCGCCACCACTAACGCCGAGAGGCGAACGTGTTCGCACACCTCAAAAAATAGCCGCTCCATCGCCTCATCTTCCTCGTCAAGCGTAATGCGCGCGATTTCAGATAAATCATAGAGTGCGTTACGCATATCCTCAGACATGGCTTGATGCTGCGTGAGTCCACCAGACAACCCAGCGCCCGATAAAAAGGCACCACACCACGCCCCGAGCGCATCAACACGTTCGTCAATCACTTCATCGTCGGCCGGCAAAAGCAGTTCAAAATCCAACCCCAACCCAGACCAGCTCTTTTGCAGTGTGGACACGATCGTGTCGAGTTCAGACGACACCTGCTGAAGCGCCGCAGGCGGAATATCGGCATACTCGAGCAAGCGAGCCGCAAACTCCTGCGCGATTTGAGGGCTTTCACTGGTTGCTAACATGCCCGCAAATAGTCCCTGAATCTCAGACGCTTGCGACTCAGAACCCTGATCGATCAACCAATCATCCAGTGTGCGATACATCTCCGTCATCAACGTCCTCTCCCTTCGAGACCACACTGTATCACGACTGCATTTTGCACCAAGCGGCTGTGTCACTTATGATGTGGCCAGTCATTTGAGGTGATCACAATGCAGAGCAATTTAAGGGAGTTGGAGACTCAAGTTGAGAAACTGATCCAACTCCTTGAGCGGTTGGACCAAGAGAATACGCATTTGCGAAAACAACAGGTGCAACTAAAGCGTGAGCGTGCCGATCTTCTCAAGCAACGGGACGAAGCCCGCACCCATATCGATGCGGTGCTGACACGGCTCAAAAACTATGAGGTGCTGTCATGACCGAAATTGCCACTGTCCGTGTTCAAATTCTGGACCGAGAATACCCTGTTGCCTGTCCCGCCGGGCAAGAAGCGGAACTTGAAGCAGCTGCAGAGTTTGTGGATACCCGCATGCGAGAAATCAAATCAAAAACAGGATCCGGTGCCTTAGATCGCATCGCTGTGATGGCCGCGTTGAATATCGCCCATGAGTTGTTAGGCGGTGGACAGCAGACACAGCCTGCCGTTGATGCGGACATCCAACGAATGGCAGAACGGATCAGCCGCACGCTCGAGCGCTTACAAGAAAGCCACTGATTCACGTCGTTTCTTCCAAGGCCCACTGCTATACTCATTGGGCCCTGGGTTGTGCGCCAGTCGGTGATGTCCTCGAGCCGATAATCACTTCCTAGGAGTACGCTAGGGTATGCTGTGAGCAGGTCCGGTCTCGGAAAGCCTAATGTGTATCTGTGTACTCCGCCTTGAACCTTTGGGTTCAAGGGCTATACCGACAGCGGCAACCTGGGGTTGTTTTTATGCGTACCACGATTCGTCAACAGTGTTTGCACGCGCGCCGATCGCTGTCTCCAGACTTACGGACACTGAAAAGTCAGCAGATCGTTGACGCACTGTGGCCCCTGATCCGTTGCTGTTCGACCTTGGGTAGCTATCTGGCGATGCCGGATGAAGTCGATCTCACGCCGCTCCATGACAGATGCTGGGCAACTGGGATCGCACTCATGGTGCCTCAAATCCAGTCAAAGACGACCTTTGCGTGGGTACGGCTCTCGAGTCCAGCCGATCTCATCGAGGGCCCCTATGGGATCAAAACCTCAGCACACCCTGAGGTCAATTCTTGGTCGGCCCTAGACGCGGTCCTTGTGCCAATGGTCGGATTTCGGGTAGATGGCGCGCGACTCGGAATGGGTGGTGGTTACTACGACCGAGGACTCCCGACGGTACGAGAGACAACACGAGTCATTGGCGTTGCCTTCGATTGCCAGGAAGCTCCGGGGATTGATGCACAGTGGTGGGACGTGTCGATGCCCTGCGTGATCACCGAATCTCGAACGTTGATTAATTCAGCATGGCGCTGTGCGCCACGCTCACAGCCATCAAAATCCCGCTAAACACCAACAGCCATCGAAATGGATCTCGTCGAGGCATCGTTTGGTTTCTCCGATGAAATTCTTGCTGTTTGGACTGCGGATGTTTAAAAAAGTTCATACAAAGCAGTGAATTACATCTAAAGTCTATCGTTCGCTGTGCAGAAATAGCTGCACCGCAGGGTTTTCTGCTTCATCGAAGTAGGTATAGCCCAACGCATCAAAATGCGTCATCAACTCCTCACGCTCCGCGACGGGGGCCTGGAATGCAACCAAGACCCGTCCGTACGCAGCACCATGATTTCGGTAATGGAATGCAGAGATATTCCATTTTGCGCCGATGATATTGAGGAACTTCAGCAGTGCACCGGGGCGCTCAGGGAACTCAAAGCGAAACACCTGTTCAGTGCCTGCCTCCGGGCTACGTCCCCCGACCATATGACGGATGTGCAGCTTCGCCAGCTCATTCTCGGTCATGTCGATAACGGGCAATGCCGCGTTTTCCAACCGCGCGACTAAGTGCTGCCGATCGTCAGACGTTGGATCAGTGGTCACACCGACAAAAATATGGGCGCAGTCAGGATCACTGTAGCGATAGTTGAATTCAGTGATGTTACGATCGCCGAGCTGCTCACAGAACGCCTTGAAGGCACCGGGTCGCTCAGGAATCGTCACTGCAAGGATGGCTTCTCGACCCTCGCCAACTTCCGCACGCTCGGCAATGTGGCGAATACGATCGAAATTTACATTGGCACCGGAAAGCACTGCCACGAGAGCATCCCCGGACCCTTCGCGTTCTGCATACTTCTTTAAGCCTGCGACAGACAAGGCACCGGCGGGCTCATTGACGCTTCTGACATCATCAAAGACATCTTTCACCGCAGCACAGATCTCATCGGTCGTCACCGTGATCACCTCATCAACGGTCTGCCGCAACACGTTAAAGGTGTGTTCGCCGATTTGTTTGACCGCGACACCGTCCGCAAACAAGCCAACAAAGGGAAGCACAACCCGAGAGTCCGCAGCCATCGCAGCCGCCAGACACGCGGCATCTTCTGGCTCCACCGCGATCACCTTGATCTCAGGGCGAACATACTTAATGTAGGCAGCCATGCCAGCCGCGAGCCCACCGCCGCCCACAGGAATAAACACCGCGTCGATCGGCCGGGTCACCTGTCTTAACAACTCGACCGCAACGGTGCCCTGACCCGCGATCACATCCGGATCGTCAAAGGGGTGCAGATAGGTGTAGCCATATTCGGAGATCAACTCCTGCGACCGAAGAAAGGCATCGTCAAAGCTGTCGCCATGCAAGATCACCTGTGCGCCGCGAGCACGGGCAGAGCGGACTTTGATGGCAGGGGTGGTCGTGGGCATGACGATCACAGCAGGAATCTTCAGCTTTTGCGCGCCGAGTGCAACGCCTTGTGCGTGGTTACCCGCAGAGGCACAGATCACGCCGCGAGACAGAACCTCGCGCGGAATCTGCATCATCCGGTTATACGCACCACGACATTTAAACGAGTAGACCGGCTGTAAGTCTTCGCGCTTAAACAGTACAGATCGCCCAAATCGACTCGACAAAAAGGGCGCGGGGTGGACAGGGGATTCAATGGCCACATCGTAGACGCGTGCGGTCAAAATCCGTTTGATCAAATCGTCGAACATGAGGGCTTCCAAAAAACAGCCTGTCATCATAGCCTTCTCGGCACTCAAGGGCTATGATTTCGGCCTTCTCAATGGAGTCAGTGATGAGCCAGGACGCTAAAAAACGTCAAGTCGCCGAAGCGGCTTTCGACCGTATTCGGGACATGCTCGATACACACACCCCAATCGGAATTGGGACAGGCTCGACAACCAATCACTTTATCGACGTCCTCGGCGAGAGTGGCGTGCAGATCGCGGGCGCGGTTGCCTCATCTGAAGCGACCCGCGAGCGACTCGAGCGCATTGGGATCGATGTGCTCGACCTCAACAGTACCGGAACCTTGTCCTTGTATGTGGATGGGGCAGATGAGTGTGATCCTCGGATGAATCTCATTAAAGGCGGGGGAGCAGCCCTGACTCGAGAGAAAATTATTGCTGAAGCGTCTCGGTTTTTCCTCTGCATCGCCGATGACTCGAAGCGCGTCGATGTGTTAGGCCGATTCCCGCTCCCGCTCGAAGTGATCCCGATGGCACGCAGTCTGGTCGGTCGAAAGGTGGTTGAGCTCGGCGGCGATCCTGCCTACCGCCAAGGTGTGGTCACGGACAATGGAAACATCATCTTAGACATCCATGGCTTATCAATTGTTGACCCGAAAGGCTTAGAAACAGCGATCAACCAAATTCCTGGTGTGGTCACCTGTGGACTGTTTGCACACCGGGCCGCAGACACCATTTTGCTCGCATCGGACACCGGTGTTGTTGAACTGACACGAGACTAATCATGCGCACAAGTTTTGATAAATCCAGACTAAAAATTCTGTTGTTGGAGGGGATTCATCCCTCCGCTGAGCGCGTTTTTCGAGATGCGGGTTACAGCAATATTGAAGCGGTCTCCACCGCGCTGACTGGACAGGCCCTGATCGAGAAACTAGAGGGCGTTCATTTCCTCGGGATTCGATCCACGTCCCAAGTGACCCGCGAGGTCTTTGAGGCCGCAGACAAGCTCGTTGCCATGGGCTGTTTCTGCATCGGAACCAACCAAGTCGACCTGCAAGCCGCCAGTGAACATGGTGTCGTCGTCTTCAATGCCCCGTACTCGAATACCCGGTCAGTTGCTGAGTTGGTATTGGCAGAGGCGATCATGTTGATGCGTGGCATTCCCGAGAAAAGTGCGCTCGCCCACCGCGGTGTTTGGAAAAAGAGCGCGACTGACTCCTATGAGATTCGGGGGAAGACACTTGGGATCGTGGGCTATGGTGCCATTGGATCACAGCTGTCGGTGCTCGCTGAAAGTTTAGGCATGCGTGTGGTGTTCTATGATGTGGTCTCAAAACTACCACTGGGCAATGCCTCGCAGATGCCCACACTCGATGCACTGCTGAGCCAATCCGATGTCGTGTCTTTGCACGTTCCTGATCTCCCCTCAACGCGCGGATTGATGACCCGTGAACGCATTGCGCAAATGAAACCTAAAGCCGTTCTGATCAATGCATCGCGCGGCTCTGTTGTCGACATTGACGCGCTCGCGCAGGCGCTTGGGGACAAACGCCTTTTGGGTGCAGCGATTGACGTCTTCCCGAGCGAGCCGAAATCCAATCAAGATTCGTTTGAATCCCCGTTGACTCAATACGACAACTGCATCTTGACGCCACATGTTGGGGGCTCAACGCAAGAAGCCCAAGAAAACATCGGCGTGGAAGTTGCCGACAAGCTCGTGCGCTATTCAGACAATGGATCAACCCTGACCAGTGTGAACTTTCCGGAAGTCGCATTACCGCCGCATCCACAACACCATCGGTTATTGCATATCCACGAAAATCGCCCCGGTGTCTTGTCTCAAATCAACCAAGTGTTCGCAGATAACGCGATCAACATTGGTTCCCAGTTTCTACAGACAACCGACAAGATTGGGTATGTGGTGATCGATGTGGATCGAGATTATTCAGAGGTAGCCCTCCAGAAGCTCACCAATGTTGAGGGCACCATTCGCTGTCGCGTTTTATTCTGAACAGCGTATTGAGTCGGCGAGGCAAACACCTCACCGACTCAATACCATCAACCAACCCGTGGTTTCAGGTCTCCCGCTAAATAGCGACTCGCCATGGCTTCCAGTCCCACCACGCGAATGTGACTGGCCTGACCTTCACAGCCAAAGGCCAGATAGCGCGCTTTGACGATGTCCGTCATGGCCTTAGTGGCCTCTTTAAAGTATTTACGCGGGTCAAACTCTGAAGGATTTTTGGCTAAGAACCGTCGAATCGCACCCGTTGAGGCCAAGCGGAGATCGGTATCGATATTTACCTTACGCACCCCATGCTTGATGCCTTCCTGAATCTCTTCGACTGGGACCCCGTAGGTTTCGGGAATCTCACCGCCAAATTCATTGATGACCGCTAACCACTCTTGTGGGACTGAACTGGATCCATGCATGACGAGATGCGTATCCGGTAACCGCGCATGAATAGCTTTAATGCGATCAATCGCCAAGATGTCCCCGGTCGGCGGCCGCGAAAACTTATAAGCACCATGGCTGGTGCCGATCGCAATCGCCAGAGCATCCACTTCGGTGGCTTTCACAAACGCAGCCGCTTCATCTGGGTCTGTCAACATTTGGTCATGGGACAACGTCCCCTCAGCACCAACGCCGTCCTCCTCGCCAGCTTGACCTGTTTCCAATGAACCCAAGCAACCCAACTCGCCTTCCACAGAGACACCACAGGCATGGGCCATCTGCGTCGTTAACGCCGTGACACGCACGTTGTAGTCATACTCTGCCGGCGTTTTTTGGTCTGGCATCAGCGAGCCATCCATCATCACTGAGGAAAACCCCAATTGGATGCTTTGCTGGCACACATCAGGGGAGGCTCCGTGATCCTGATGCATACACACCGGAATGTCAGGGAACTCTTCAATGGCAGCCTCAATCAAGTGGCTCAAAAATCGGGATCCTGCATACTTCCGAGCACCTGCAGACGCCTGCACGATGACAGGAGCATTCACAGCAGCAGCCCCTTCCATAATCGCCCGCATTTGCTCCAAATTGTTCACGTTGAAAGCAGGAACGCCATAGCCATGCTCGGCCGCGTGATCCAGTAATTGACGAAGGGTAATCAAAGCCATGGGAAATCCTCTATGCGTTAGAACGAGCCTGTAACATGGCGACAGCAGGCAATTCCTTTCCCTCAACAAACTCGAGGAAGGCCCCACCGCCGGTAGAAATGTAACTAATCTGATCGGTCACTCCAAACTGCTCGATGGCAGCGAGTGTGTCTCCACCACCTGCAAGGCTGAATGCCTTGCTCTCGGCAATGGCCATGGCGAGCGCTCGCGTTCCCGCCGCGCAAGTCCGAAACTCAAACACACCCACTGGACCGTTCCATAAAATGGTGTGAGCCGCCTGCATAATTGGCGCATAGGATGCCTGCGTTTTCGGGCCGACATCCAAAATCATTTCATCCTCAGCGACCGCATCAATCTCCCGCACGGTCACTGGCGCATCTGCCGCAAACTCTCGGGCGACAATGACGTCGACTGGGAGAGGAATATTGACGGTCTGCATCAACGTCCGAGCCGTCTCGACCAATTCTGCTTCCATCAGTGAACGCCCGACCGCATAGCCCGCGGCTGCGAGAAAGGTGTTGGCAATCCCACCCCCGACAATGATGTGATCAACGCGGCGCGAAAGCTCATGCAGCACGTCGAGTTTGGTGGACACCTTCGACCCCCCGACAACTGCAACGGCGGGCCTCGCCGGAGACGCTAACGCCTTCCCTAATGCCTCAAGTTCCGCCGCCATCAGTGGACCAGCACAGACTTCGCGCGCAAAGCGTCCGACGCCATGGGTAGAGACTTGGGCCCGGTGGGCGGTGCCAAACGCATCCATCACATAGACGTCACACAGCGCCGCCATGCGTTGCGCCAAGTCTGGATCATCACGACCCTCGCCCACGAGGTACCGGACATTTTCTAAGAGGACTAAAGGCGCTTCTTGCGTGAACCCATCGATCCAATCACGAATCAATGGGACAGGCATTCCGAGACGTTCACTGAGAGCCGCTGCAACGGGCGCTAATGAAAATTCAGGCTCACACGCACCCTCAACCGGACGCCCCAGATGACTCATCACAGCCACTTGAGCTCCCGCATCCAGTAGGTAACGAAGCGTCGGAATCCCAGCATCAATCCGCGCCATGGAGGTCACAACCCCACCTTTCACTGGCACATTGAAATCTTCGCGCACCAACACGCGTTTGCCATGCCACTGGATGTCCTCGACTGTTCGAACCATGCTGCCTTCCTCTTACGCCGATGGACTGATCTGTGCGCGCGCAATGTTCACCACGTGCTCCACAGTAAACCCAAAATGTGCCATCACTTCAGGACCCGGGCCTGATTCACCAAATCGCGGCATACCCACGATCGCGCCATCCAATCCAACATATTTATACCAACCGTCGGGATGCCCCGCTTCGATCGCAACCCGTGCTCGACAGGCGGTCGGGAGGACCTGTTCACGATAGGCGGCAGGCTGAGTCTCAAATCGACTGGTTGACGGCATCGACACAACGCGCACACCAGCGCCCAACTGATCAGCCGCGGCCATTGCCAACTCCACCTCAGACCCGGTGGCAATTAAAATGAGGGTCAATGGAGCCTGCTCCAGACGTAACACATAACCACCCTGCGCAATCTGCGCGATCTGCGCCTCATCCCTGGGCTGAGTCGCCAAGCCTTGTCGAGACAGACACAGCGCTGTGGGGCCCTCGATTCGGGTCACCGCTTCACGCCAAGCCACAAAGGTCTCCGTCGCATCGCATGGCCGCCAGGTCTCGAGCCCGGGGGTGCCGCGTAAGCTTGCGAGCTGTTCGACCGGCTGATGGGTTGGGCCATCCTCCCCAAGACCAATGGAGTCATGCGTCAACACATAAATCACCCGCTGCCGCATGAGGGCCGCCATGCGGATTGCGTTGCGGGCGTACTCCATGAAGATTAGAAAGGTGCCACCAAACGGAATGAAGCCACCGTGTAGCGCAACACCATTCATCAATGCGCACATTGCAAATTCCCGCACGCCATAATGCACATAATTGCCATCGGGCTGGGAGACCGTATTGGCAATCGACCCAGACCACACGGTCAAATTGGAATGTCCCAAATCCGCAGATCCGCCGAGCACTTCTGGAATACTGCCAGCGACCACCTCAATCGCATCTTGCGATGCTTTCCGCGTCGCCACTTTGGGTGCCGCCGCTTGGGTTGCGTGAATCGCCCCATCTAAAGCAGCCACTGCATCCGCGGGGAGCTCGCCACGTAACCGCCTTGCAAGCTCGGCAGCCATCTCAGGGTAGGCCGCAGTGTAGTGATCGAATAGTGTTTGCCAATCAGATTCGAGCGCGGCGCCACGGGTCCGGGCGTCCC
>RFUY01000110.1 GCA_009922705.1 Gammaproteobacteria bacterium | reverse complement strand
CGTTCCAGCAGTTGTCTCTTGGCTTGGTATGTGGGGTTCGTCATGTGAGTGAACGCGTCATGGCGCGCTTGCTCTTTTCTCGGTCGCAGGTGGATTCAGAGGTGCATGCATTTTTAGCGCAGTGTACGGATGAGTCACCGTGGCTCACCCTGGATTTGAGTCATGCTGTCGGACCGATGACCGGATCTCCGGAGGCGCTGCCGCCGATTTGGGTGGCCAGTGGGACGGCCGATGGGTTGATTCGTCCGCGCGATGCGCAAGGCGTTGCGATCCAGTATCGCGCACCGATGCATTGGGTTGAGGGCGGCTCTCACCTGCTGATGTACGACTCCTCAGCTGGAGACACGGCGTCTGCGTTGGTGGATTGGCTCGCGGTGATTCCGGGTTAGGGATGTCTCAGCGCCGCTGAACCCACTCCCAAATATTGCCTGAGAGATCTTTCACCAAGAGACAGGTCCCAAAGGACTCTTCGCGTGGTCCATCGACGAGTTCGACTGCAGATGCTCGAAAGCGCGCCAAATCAATGGAAAGATCCGCAGTATCAATAAAGGCCCAGACGCGTTGCCCAGACTGTGTGCCCACGAGGCCCTCATCGCCAGGTTTGGGCTCAGAGAGTAAGAATCCTGGGCCGTCTATCGAGGGACCAACGACGATCAAGCGCTTCCCACTGGCCTGTTGTTCGTCCAGCAGACACTGGAATCCAAAGGCAGTCAGGTAGAACCGCTTCGCAGTTTCGAGATGGTCGACTAAAAGGGTTGTTCGGTTCAGTTGCATGGTGAGTCTCCGTTGGAGTCGCGACCCTAGCGAAGTGCGGATGATTTGCCAAGACGATTGCGACGCTTGTCACTGCGCACAGTGTGGAAGCGCAGTAATTTTTGCTTGCTGTCCAGAAAATACCTTTGATAGAATCAAAAAGTAGGACAACTAGCCGACTGAGAGGTCGGTCCCAAAGGATTGGGGCTCACTACGGAAGGATTCGCGCGCCGACACGGATGTCGATTTGAGCGCAACAGACACGTCAGTGATTCTCGCTCATGATCACCCTGCAGTGTTTGGACAAAAAAAAGCCCAAACGCAGTTTGGGCTTGATTGGGGTGGAGCACTTAATCCCAGGACAATGCGCCGCCGACTTGATACTCCGTCACGCGCGTCTCAAAGAAGTTCTTTTCCTTTCTGAGATCCATAATTTCACTCATCCAGGGGAAGGGATTTTCAGCACCAGAGAACTGCTCTGACAATCCAATCTGAATCAACCGTCGGTTGGTGATGAACTTCAAATATTCTTCCATCATCGCTGCATTCATCCCCAAAATGCCACGCGGCATGGTGTCGCGCGCATATTCGATTTCCAGCGCCAATCCTTCCATCATCATCTGGGTGATTTCCGCTTGGAAGGCCGGTGTCCACAGTTGTGGGTTTTCGTTCTTGATCTGGTTGATGACATCAATCCCGAAGTTCACATGCATCGATTCATCCCGGAGGATGTATTGGAATTGCTCCGCCACCCCAGTCATTTTGTTGCGGCGACCCATGGAAAGAATTTGGGTAAAGCCGCAATAGAAGAAGAGGCCTTCCATCACACAATAAAATGCAATCAGGTTCTTCAACAGTTCCTGGTCATTCTCGACCGTTCCCGTCTGGAACGCAGGATTACCAATGGCTTGGGTGTACTTCAGGGCCCAGGCAGCTTTCTTCGCAACCGACGGAATCTCCCGGTACATGTTGAAGATTTCGCCTTCATCCATGCCCAGTGACTCGATACAGTATTGATAGGCATGGGTATGGATCGCTTCTTCAAACGCCTGCCGCAACAAATACTGGCGACACTCTGGGTTGGTGATTAAGCGATAGATCGACAACACCAAATTGTTTGCTACCAAAGAATCTGCCGTCGAGAAGAACCCGAGGCTGCGTTTAATGACGATTCGTTCCTCGGGGGACAGACCGTCATTTGCACGCCACAGAGCGATGTCTGCGGTCATGTTGACTTCTTGTGGCATCCAATGGTTGGCGCAACCGTCTAGGTACTTGGTCCATGCCCAGTCGTACTTAAAGGGCACCAACTGATTTAAATCAGCGCGGCAATTGATCATCCGTTTGTCATCGACCAGGACCCGCTGTGCACCCATCTCGAGTTCTTCGAGCCCAGGCGCGACATCCAATCCCTCGAGCGCCTTTAGCGCGTTCTCGTAGGCTGCAGATCCTGTCGGTTCGAACCGATTGACGTCCGGTGTCACCTCAACAGGCGTGCTCGCTGCTGGTTGCGCCGCTTTCACCACAGGAGCGGGTGGGGCGGTGACCTCATCTGGTTCGTTAAATTGATCCCAATTTAGCATCGTCTCAATTCCTTTCCCTTGTGTTACTGGCAGGCTTCGCAGTCTGGATCATCCAGACTACAGGCTTTCGGCACGCTCGCCGGTTCCGCCAACTGTGCGGCCGCCGGGGTGCTCGTCACAGCGTTGAGCCGCCCTTGGTTAATGGTCGATTTCTCAGTACTCGTGGCACCAAGTGCGCGGAGGTAATAGGTGGTCTTCAACCCGCTATACCACGCCATCCGATAGGTGACATCCAGCTTTTTCCCGTTTGCATTGGCAATGTAGATATTCAAGCTTTGTGCTTGATCGATCCACTTTTGCCGCCGTGATGCCGCATCAACAATCCACTTTGGTTCGACTTCAAACGCTGTGGCATAGAGTGCCTTCAAATCCTCAGGAATCCGCGCGATGTGCTGGACGCTTCCGTCGTAATACTTCAGGTCGTTGACCATTACATTGTCCCACAACCCTCGCGCCTTGAGATCGCGCACCAGATACGGGTTCACGACGGTGAACTCACCGGAGAGGTTTGATTTCACGTAGAGGTTTTGGTAGGTCGGTTCAATCGACTGGGACACCCCGGTAATGTTTGCGATCGTTGCCGTGGGTGCGATGGCCATGACGTTAGAGTTCCGCATGCCGCCCTGGGCTTTGTTCCGGAGCGCCGCCCAGTCCATGCGTTGGGTGGTGTCCACGTGAATGTAATTTCCGCCACGCTCTGTCCTCAGTTGCTCTAATGAATCCAGCGGTAGGATGCCGCGACTCCATAAACTTCCGTCAAAACTTGAATAGCTGCCTCGTTCGCGCGCGAGATCTGCAGACGCTTCAATGGCGAAGTAGCTGATGATTTCCATGGACTCATCGGCAAAGGCCACCGCCTCTTCAGACCCATAGGGAATGCCGAGTTCATACAGGGCATCTTGGAATCCCATGATGCCGAGCCCGACTGGGCGGTGTTTGAAGTTTGAGCGCTCAGCCTGCGGGACGGCGTAATAGTTAATGTCGATCACGTTATCGAGCATCCGAACCGCTGTTTTGACGGTTTTGGCGAGCTTCTCCCGATCCAATCCGCCCTCGCGAGTCACGTGTTGCTTGAGGTTCACGGACCCCAAGTTACACACCGCAATTTCGTCGATATTGGTGTTCAAAGTGATCTCAGTGCAGAGGTTCGAAGAGTGCACGACACCACAATGCTGCTGCGGGCTTCGAATATTGCACGCGTCTTTAAAGGTGATCCAGGGATGTCCTGTTTCAAACAACATCGAGAGCATCTTCCGCCACAGATCTTTCGCTTGGACCCGTTTAAACAGCTTCAGTTCGCCCGAACGTGTCATGGCTTCGTAGGCTTCATAGCGCGCCTCAAACGCTTGCCCGTAAAGATCATGAAGATCAGGGCAGGTTGCCGGTGAAAAGAGTGTCCATTCCCCATCTTCGAACACACGCTTCATAAACAGGTCAGGCACCCAGTTTGCGGTATTCATGTCATGGGTCCGACGCCGGTCATCGCCAGTGTTCTTACGAAGTTCCAAGAACTCCTCAATGTCCATGTGCCATGTTTCCAAGTATGCACACACGGCCCCTTTCCGCTTTCCTCCTTGGTTCACGGCAACCGCTGTGTCGTTCACGACTTTCAAAAAGGGCACGACCCCTTGGCTTTTGCCATTGGTGCCTTTGATGTAAGACCCCAGTGAGCGCACTGGAGTCCAGTCATTCCCGAGACCACCGGCCCACTTGGACAGCATCGCGTTGTCACGAATCGCGGAATAAATCCCATCCAGATTGTCAGGCACTGTGGTCAGATAGCAACTCGATAACTGGCTTCTGAGGGTTCCTGCATTAAACAGCGTGGGTGTCGAGGACATGTAATCAAAGCTTGAGAGCAATTGATAAAACTCGATCGCGCGTTCTTCGCGATGCTCTTCACGCAACGCCAACCCCATGGCGATCCGCATAAAGAAGACCTGTGGTAACTCAATTCTGACGTCGTCCTTGTGGATGAAGTAGCGGTCATACAGGGTTTGTAAGCCTAAGTAGGTGAACTGATTGTCTCGTTCGGCAATCAAGGCCGCGCCCAGTTGGTCGAGATTGAATTCCAACAACTCTTCACTGACGAGTTCAGCCTCTGAGGCTAACTGCAAAAATGCCTTCAGTGCGTGTGGATAGAGCGTTTCCATCTCAAATTGGGTCGCCTTGGTCGCAACGCCGAGACGGGTTAACCCCTTGGCCCGAATGTCATCGAGTAATAACCGTGCGGTGACGTACGAATAATTTGGCTCTTTTTCGACCAGGGTCCGGGCACTCATCACCAGTGCTGTATTGACCTCTTGTTGAGAGACGCCGTCATAGAGGTTCTTCAGTGTCTCGCTCAGGATCACATCGCCATCGACATCGGCCAGCCCATCACAGGCTTCAGCGATAATGGTCTTTAAACGCCCGACGTCCAGTGGTTCTCTGTCGCCAGAGGCGGTAATTACCTTGATTTCTGGATGCATCTCTCGTGGTGCGGCAACGCGCTCTGAGCGCAGTCGCTTGCGTTCCTCACGATACAACACGTAGTCCCGAGCAACGCGGTGCTCTCCATTCCGCATCAAGCACAGCTCTACCTGATCTTGAATGTCTTCAATGTGCACGATGCCACCTGAGGGCATCCGACGCCGGAACGTATCGATCACCTGCGCGGTGAGACGCTCAACGGTTTCGTGGATGCGGTTGGAGGCCGCTGCCGAATGTCCTTCGACCGCCAAAAATGCTTTACTCATGGCCACCACGATTTTTGTCGCATCAAATGCAACCACGGCGCCGTTGCGTTTCATGACCCGGATTTCTCCAGGCTGTGGCAACTGATCTTTGGCGTGAGTGGTGACGCTTTGAGCTGCCTTTGTTATGGTCTCTTGGCCGCTCACGCGACTGGACTGGTACATGTCCGCCTCCCGATGTCTTGGATTCCCTGCTCAAAACGCCCAACCCCAATATCTTGGGGTTGGGCGGCTTCCATGACACAAGATAATGGGGTTGGCGCTGAAGTCAACCCAATCCTTCTGTGGATAAATTGGGGAGAATTTGGGGCTTAAATGACAGCTCCAGCAGGCTCGCGGAATCGCTTGGCCTTCCCTTG
>RFUY01000109.1 GCA_009922705.1 Gammaproteobacteria bacterium | reverse complement strand
ATTGCAAGGCGTTTTCCTCACCCTCAGGATTAAAGGCGTCTGATCGTGCGTCCCCTCTCCCCACGAATGGTTTCGAGCATTTGTATGCTCGCACTCGGTTTTTTTGACGGAATTTTAGGGGTCACATGGATCGTTGCTCACAGCGCCCTGGACGCCACCATTGATCAGCTCGGCTGGGTTCTTGCCTCGATGGGCCTAGGCTCTGCTCTTGGGGCAATCACTGCCCCCTACCTGACCCGCTCGCTACATCCGCTGACCCTCTTGCAAGGTGCCTTGATCTTACAACTGTGTCTCATGGCAGTGATTTTCATCGCGCCCTCCGTGGCTGTGCTTGCGGCATTCTATGGAGTGAGAGGACTCGCAAACGGGCTTGCTCACGCGACCCTGAATGGCTACTTCGGGCCGCGGATTGGCGCAAAAAAATTGATGACTGTTCACGGCTCCTGGGGCGTTGGAACTGCGGTTGCTGGGCTCATCGCTGGCATTACGCTCGATTTGAGCGCCCCCTGGTTTACCACCTACCTCATCGGAACGCTCCCTTGTATGTTAAGTCTCGTTCTGCTCCATCGTATTCACCAGCGTTTTGACGCTCTCGGGGTCTCACAGTCGTCAGGACCCTCTGCTTCTGGGTCACCATTACACTGGACTCTCGGCATCATCGCGATCATCGCATCAGGGGCATTGTATGTTGGGCTCGAGCAAAGCGTCGGTAACTGGTCCGCATCGCTGTTGAATGATCAATTTTTACTCGACGGTGGATTAACCGGAATTGCTGTCGGCCTGTTTTGGGGAGCACTCACGATCGGCCGATTTACCCTCGGACTCCTGCCATTCAGTGAACGAGTCCTTCTTATCACCGCGGCCGTGAGTGTTCTCGCCGCACTTGGCCTCTTTTTGCTCGCTCCGACCCCTGCTGTTGCAATGGTTGCCTTATGTCTCGCGGGTCTGTCAATGGCTCCAATCGCACCTTATGTGCTGAGCTTAGGTAGCCAAATGGTTTCTCATCATCAACACATGACCATGACAAGCCTACAGATTGTTGCTTTTTCATTGGGGGCCGCCCTGATTCCTGGAGTCCTTGGTCTGTCGGCTGCGAGTCTTGGCCTCTCAAGCATCTATATTGGCTTTTTGTGCATCTCTGCCGCACTCTGTGCTGGGGTGATCGTGGCCCTCAGGGACAATCGGGAGAAGCAGGTATGCTAGGATCCATTACCGTTTTACTTTTGTTTCAGCTACTCGGTGAGATCATTGCACGTGCATTTGATCTTGCAATTCCAGGCCCCGTCATTGGCTTATTCCTGTTAATTGTCATCCTGCTTCGCCGTTCTGAGATTCCGAAACAGCTTGACGAGACAGCGACTGGCTTGCTGTCTCACCTGTCGCTGCTGTTTGTACCCGCTGGGGTTGGTGTCATCGCTCATCTCGCGCTCCTTGGCAACGAGTGGCAAGCGATTCTGGGCTCATTGATTGGTTCGACAGCACTCACGGTCTTAGTGACTGGGTGGGTGCTACAGAAACTGCACAAAGGACACCGTGATGGAGCCTAATTTTCAGGACGTTTGGGTCTATTTATCGGCAAGCCCTTTAACCGCTCTTACAGCGACACTGGTAGCCTATCTGATCGGTGACTGGATCTATCAACGCTCTGGGAAACAACCGATCCTCAATCCCGTCCTCATTGCGGTCTGTCTGATCACCCTCATTCTGTGGATCACCGGGATTGATTATTGGACCTATTTCGAAGGCGCACAATTTGTTCACTTTTTATTAGGCCCCGCCACGGTCGCGCTCGCCATTCCTGTCAGCGCCCTAATTCGCTCGCTCAAGGGATCCTACCGTGCCATCGCGATTGCTCTATTCTGTGGCTCTGTCACGGCCGCCGGCTCGGCCATCGTTATCGCTGAGCTCTTGAACGCATCGATGCAAACGGTCCTCTCGCTTGCCCCCAAAAGCGTCACAACACCGATCGCGATGGGGATCGCAGAGCGTTTAGGTGGGCTTCCTTCACTTACTGCGGTCTGCGTTATCATGACTGGCATCATTGGTGCCGTCATCGGCCCTTACATTCTCAATGCCGCAAAAATCACACATTGGGATGCACGCGGATTCGCGATGGGGGTGGCTGCACATGGGATTGGGACAGCGCGAGCGATTCAGATCAACAAGCAGGCCGGAGCCTTTGCTTCACTGGCAATTGGACTCAACGGTCTCGCCACGGCAGCAATGATTCCGATCGCATTCGCGCTTTGGCAATGGGTCAGTGGTGGATAGGGGCGCTTTCGAGGCTCCGATTTGTTCCAAGAGGTCTACCCTACCGCGCAGACCATGTTAGAATCCGCGACCCCGGAGAGATGGCCGAGTGGCTGAAGGCGCTCCCCTGCTAAGGGAGTATAGGGTTTATAGCCCTATCGAGGGTTCGAATCCCTCTCTCTCCGCCACTAATCCTTCTAATAAAGGCTTTATGGCCGATTTTATATTCCCGTCCATTTTAAAACCTATTATCAATATCAGCTTGTATTTTTGGCTCCAACAAATGATTTACGCTAAATGCAGGGGCACCTATATCGCCCAGGGTGTTCAGGAGGCTTCATTTCTTGAAAAGATGATTCATGAAAACGGGAAAGCGCTCTAGTCTGGGGATCCGTGAACGGTCTGTCCGGTATTTACTGACCACTATAAATATTCAGGATGGAGAGCTGAGAACAGCTTGTCTAGCGCAGTGCTCCAATTTCATTTGAGGTTGAATAAGGCAACCGCGTTTTTATAAGCCAGCCTCTCCATTAGCTCTGGCTCGAGGTGTGGGAATAGGTTTGTTCTAATTTCATCAATAATTTCGCTGTATGAATTAAACCATCCACAACATGCATCTGACCCGACCATCACTCGCGTTGAATATTGCTGAATAAGTTCCAACCATCCTAGCCTGACTCCCTCTTCCGAGAAGACTCTTGGCAGTCTGCTTAATCGACTTAACCCGTTGTGTATTGCGCCTTGAGCAGACAGCTCGCAGAAAATGTTGGAACGCGCTTCAAACAACTGACGCACATCGGCAGGCTTCGCACCCGCCAGGCAATGCGACAAGATAACTTTCGTATTTGGGAAGTCTGCTGTGAGACGAAGAATATCCTCGTTGAACCTGGCATCTAGCTGCGTGTGTATTTGAACAAAGCCCTCATACTTGTTTGCGATGGCAAAAAATCTACGCATGACAGGGTTGTCCGTTGGGATGTACCTGCGCATACGTATCGGACCACTTGTATGGTTGTCAGTGTGTAGCTCGCCAAACCCCATCGCAGTGCCATCTGCGAAGCGGCGCTCCGCCTCTAAAAATAATCGCTGAAATGAGGGGTCTGATTCATCCATCAGCGCTTGCTCTCCCCTACTAAAGAAAACTCGCGCAAACTCTGCCTGACCAAGCGCGGGTATATATCTACTTCCCAACAGCTTGGCTAAATCCTCACGAAAATCACCGACCGCCCCACCCCAAAGAACTCCATTTTTATCCATCTGCTCAAGCACATCAGCAGCCTTTAATCCATCGCGCATATATGAGTGCATGTGCATATCAGCAATCGGTACAGTCTTGGCCATTTCAATTGCTTCAGGGCTAGGCGCGGCTAGCACACCCCTGACCGCGATCATGAGTGTTAGACAAACCGACAGTACTTGCCACCTCATCTGAAACTCCTTTGTCTAATTTTGAGATCCTCTCTCTAATAGTTGACGGAGCGGATTCTTAGCCAGGGTCATTCCCAGATTGACCACACCCACTGCTAATCAGCGATGGGGATCGGAAATTTAGATGATGACAGAGCATCCACTGTGGCCACCCCAATCATCGTGTCACGGGTCACGAGCGCTCTTAACGCATCTTCATCCCAATTCTCGGTCCCAGATGGTCGCATTGGAATCACTAGGTAACGCATGTCTGCGGTCGAATCATGTACCCGCACCTCAACCGAGTCAGGAACGTCAGTCCCAAATTCTTGAAGCACAGCGCGTGGCGCATGCACCACCCGAGACCGATACGCCTTGCTTTTGTACCAGGCGGGCGGCAAGCCAAGGAGATCTCTGGGATAGCAAGAACACAAGGTACATACGACAACGTTGTGCACCTCAGGCGAATTCTCCACGGCAACCAAATGCGTCGTTGGCATCTCGATCCCAAATTCTGCGACCGCGGCATTGGCATCCGCTAATAAGCGAGTCCGATATTCAGGATCGACCCAGGCCCGAGCCACCACCTTTGCACCATTTACAGGCGTAATGGAATCGCGACGTTCCATCGCCGAACGGATTTCAGCGGCAGTGACCACACCCTTCTCAATCAACAACTCTTTGAGCGCCTGTCCCAAAATCTGATAGTACGCATGCACTTTGTCATCGCTTTGATGGTCATGGTCATGGTCATGGTCATGGTCATGGTTCATGCGTTTGAACCTCCTTCTAACCAGTGTTCGTATAAATCCAACTCCACCGTGTCGCGTAAAGATCCCTGATAGTCGGACCAGACATCGGCTTGATTAAATCGCACTTTGTAGAGGGCGCGCGGTTCAGTGGGTAAGCAATAAGCGAGTGTCTCGGGGTTACCAAACTCCCCTAAGTAGCGCACCACCGTTCCTGTACAGCCTCGAATGTAGACAGGTGTCCGAATATGTCCGATCGGATAATCCGCGCGCACTGTGACAGGCGCGCCAATCTCGTGGCGTTGCGCTCTCATTGAGGCATCTCCAATTCGCCCGTCTCGGCCAAGCGTTTGCGGACAGCCACAATTTTCTGGTCGATTTCATCTTGGGTCAAAATGCCCTTGTCCACCATCTGCCGTTGCAACGCTGCCGTCCAACGCTCGTAGTAATTCAGGGTGTCATAGATATCGTGCCCAAGTTGTTCGATGGTGCGGCGATTTTCGTGGGTAGACACAATCTTTTTGGACCCAATGACTGCACGAATCGCGTCGATCTGCTTTTCCCAATACGTAAGCGCATGTTCTTCAGGATCAATCGGCCCAAAATCCAAACCACCTAAATCGTGGGGTCCTCGCATGCGTCCGTCCCTCCATCTCCGAGAACGTCTCAACCAGACTTCTTACCTTACCGACACCGAACGACTTTGCAACGCATTCGGTCAGATCAAATTGAGTCGCCAGCAGGCTCGTTGCTCATTGAGGACAACCCCCACTCAACCTTTTCGCCAGAGACCCGATAGATAACCAATCGTCGACCTTTTTGATCTTGGGAATTCACGCGTTCAATGCTTCTCTTTTCGCAACAGTCGCTTTTATCGGGCAAAAAAGGGCATTGGCCGGTGTGGGCCGCGCTCTCTGCTGTGATCGCGGGCGGGCTCGCGGGCTGCACAGCCGACCCAAACATGGGATCTGTCATCACAGTCACCGGGCCTCAGCTATCCATTCAGTATGAGAACAATCCACTCCGCCAAATGTCCAAACAGCAATGGTA
>RFUY01000108.1 GCA_009922705.1 Gammaproteobacteria bacterium | reverse complement strand
CAACGAGGTATTCGTGGAAGCCGGTGAGCATCTTGCGGGAGGGTTCATTGAGGCGGGTTTGGTCGATCGTGGGCTCCTCTATCTCGCGCCGAAATTACTTGGGCGTGGCGCGCGATCTTTGTATGATGTCGCCCCCCCAGATCTCGCGGCGGCACCTCAGGTTGTGATTACTGAGATCCGGCAGAGTGGCGATGACCTGCGGCTCGAGTGGCAGCTAAAGAGAGACTAAATGGCCTTAGATTCGATTGAAACGCTGATTGGGGATATGCGCGCCGGCAAGATGGTGATCTTGATGGACGATGAGGGGCGCGAAAACGAGGGCGACCTGATCCTTGCCGCGACCCATGTGACGCCGGAAGCGATCAACTTTATGGCGCGGTATGCGCGCGGTCTGATTTGTCTCACCTTAACCGAGAGCCGTTGCCGCCAGTTGGGTCTCCCCTTGATGGTTGAGCGCAATACCGAACGCCATAAAACAGCGTTCACCGTGAGTATTGAAGCCGCCGATGGGGTGACCACTGGGATCAGTGCTGCAGATCGCGCTCGGACTGTGCAAGCGGCCGTGTCGCCACAGGCCAAGCCGTCTGATTTGGTCCAGCCGGGGCATATCTTCCCGGTCATGGCACAGCCTGGAGGCGTCTTGACGCGTGCGGGCCATACAGAGGCGGGCTGTGACCTTGCCCGTCTGGCTGGGTTAGAGCCCGCGTCCGTCATCTGCGAGATTATGAATGAAGACGGCACCATGGCGCGCCGTCCTGAGCTTGAAGTCTTTGCACAAACACATGGCATTGCGATCGGGACGATTGCCGATTTGATTCAGTATCGTGCGTTGCATGAGGCGACGATTCAGTTACTCCGCGAACAGCCGATTCAGACGCGACATGGTGCGTTTTTGCTACGGGTATATGAAGATCAAATTTTAGGCGGTCAGCATTTGTGCTTGATTGCGGGGCAGCCTGATCCCGCGCGGCCATGTTTGGTTCGTGTACATATTCCGGACACCTTGCGTGATTTGGTGCAAATTGATTGGGCGGATCAGGGCTCTTGGCCGCTTGATGCGTCACTGGCGGCGGTTGCAGAGTCAGGTGAGGGTGTCGTCGTTATTTTAGAGGCCCGCGGCCAAGAATCGGTGGTTAATCGGCTGGATGAGTATCTCACCGGTCAGTTGCCAAATCCGGGTGCGCGTCTCGTTCCGTATTTGACGGTGGGCACTGGCTCACAAATTTTGAAACAAGCGCGGGTGGGACAGATGCGCTTATTGTCACCACCCATGAAATTTGGGGCGATCTCTGGGTTTGATCTCGAGGTCGTCGAATATCTCGAATATAGGGGGTCTACCCATGCGAATGATTGAAGGTCAATTTGACGATGCAAATGCGCGCTACACCCTCGTGGTGGGCCGTTTTAACCAGTTTGTGGTGGATTCACTGGTCGAAGGAGCCATGGATGCATTAATCCGCCATGGCATGATCAAATCACAGTGGTTCGGGTTCCTGGTGCCTATGAAATCCCCTTAGCGGCTCAAGCCGTCGCAGAGAAAGGTGATGTGGACGCGATTATTGCCTTAGGCGCTGTGATTCGCGGCTCAACGCCGCATTTCGATTATGTCGCCGGCGAAGCCGCCAGCGGTCTGAATCGCGTGCAGATGGACACCGGAATTCCGGTGGCTTTTGGGGTGTTAACGGTCGATTCGATCGAGCAAGCCATTGAGCGTGCTGGAACCAAGGCGGGGAATAAGGGTGCGGAAGCCGCCATGGTGGCTATGGAAATGGTGTCGCTATTGAGACAGCTCGGTGGCTGAGACTCCAGAGACGCCAGCGCTGGCCACCGCATCACAACGTCATCGTGCGCGTGAGGCTATTTTACAAGCGCTTTATCAGTGGCAACTGTCTGGCTATGCCATGCGCGAGGTTGAGGCGGTGTTTCGGGCGGACAATGATCTCAAACGCGCTGATCTTGCATTTTTTCACCAAGCGTTGGTCTACATCGACACCCACTATGATGCGCTTGTAGACCAACTCACGCCGCACCTGACGCGCCCATTTCAGGACCTGACCCCCATCGAGCGCAACGTGTTGCTGTTAGGGGCCTATGAACTGAGTGCGCGGATCGATGTTCCTTTTCGTGTGGCGATCTCTGAAGCTGTGGCCTTGTCGAAGAAATTTGGGGCCACGGATGGGCACAAGTTCGTTAATGCTGTGCTGGATGCGCTCGCGAGCGAGGTTCGTGAGGTCGAAGTGGCCCACAACAAATCCCGTGAACGAATTTGAGCTCATCCATCAGTATCTAAAGCAGCCCGAACCTCCGCATTCCGAGGTCCGAGTCGGACATGGTGATGATTGTGCTGTCTTCTCAGTACGCCCTACGCACGAACTCTGTGTCAGTGTTGATGCGACACTTGAAGGGCGTCATGTTCCGATGGGCACCTCGGGTGACCTGTTTGCGCAGCGTGCCTTCCGACGCGCCTTGAGTGATCTCGCGGCCTGTGGTGCAACCCCTAAATATCTGTTGAGCTCGCTCAGCTCAGTTGACTTCGCTCCAGACTGGATTCGTGCCTTTGGTGAAACCCTGCACGCACTGTGTCGTCAGTGGGGGATGACGGTCCTGGGGGGAGATCTGTCAAAAGGTCCGACGGCTGCGCACTTGACGGTCTTCGGTGAGGTCCCCGTTGGCCAAGCCATGACCCGGCGAGGCGCGCAAGCGGGCGACGCCATTGTCTATTTTGGTCGCGATTGTGGTGGCGCTCGTGCATACCTTGAAGTCCTGTCTGGCCGCGCAGCCGTCCCAGTGTGGCAGACTCGGTACTGGTTTCCCGAGCCGCAGTGCGCGCTTGGAGAGCAACTGCGTGGACACGCCACCGCCTGTCTCGATGTCTCTGATGGATTACTTCAGGATTTGATGCATGTACTGAATGCCGCGTTGTCTCCCTTGTGTGCTGAACTCCGCAGTGATGCCGTCCCGATGTGTGCTGGGATGGTGGAGGCGTTTGGTGCAACCGAAGCACTTCGCATGGCGCTGACGGGAGGCGATGAATACGCGCTGATTGCCACGCTGCCTCAGGCGGATCCCCTGGTTGCAGGGGGTCATGTGTTGGGGACCTTGTCCACGTCGCAGGTACCCTGCCTGTCCTTGGATGGTCACAGGATCTCTGTTGCGGAGTGGGCTGGATGGGATCACAGTCGATGACTGAAACGTTGCGCTACTGGATCGCGGTTGGCTTCGGCTCTGGCCTCACTCGAAAAGCGCCAGGGACTTTTGGCACAGTCGGTGCCATTCCCTTGGTGTGGTGGGGTCTGTCTTGGACACCGACAACACAAGGTGTGGTCCTGATTGCGCTCTGCCTGGCCGCACTCTGGAGTATCCCAGAGGGTGGGCGGCGACTCGGTGCGACAGATCACGGTTGCATTGTGATCGATGAATGGGCGGGGTTTGCCGTGGCCGCTTGGGGGCTGAGTGCTGTGACGATGCTCTCTCCATTGGGTCTGTTGGTACTTTCATTTGTGGGGTTTCGTGTCTTTGACATTGCGAAGCCTTGGCCTGTGTCTTGGGCTGAGCGTGCAATCCCTGGCGCATTCGGCGTACTCGCAGACGATCTTGTCGCGGGGTTGTATGTTCTGCTCATCGGCTGGCTTTCTGCTATGATCTGGCCCCTTTGAGAGAGCCCTGCATGACCCTAGAGCACATTGACGTCTGCCAATTACCCACCCAGTGGGGCACCTTTGCGTTGCATGGGTTCTTGGACGTGGACTCCGGAAAGGAGCATGTCGCGATGGTCATGGGAGAGCCCAGTGCAGCAGAAAGTTGTTTGCTTCGGGTGCACTCAGAATGCCTGACTGGGGATGCACTGTTCAGCCAGCGTTGTGACTGCGGGGCACAACTTGAGGCGGCGCTTGCGCAGATTGCAGCAGCAGGGGCCGGCATTGTGCTTTACCTGCGTCAGGAAGGGCGGGGTATCGGGCTACTGAACAAGATTCGGGCGTATCGATTACAAGATGCCGGCGCAGATACGGTTGAGGCGAATGAAGCGCTCGGCTTTGCGGCAGATCAGCGGGATTATTCGATCGTTGAGCCAATGCTGCGGCAGTTTGGAGTACAGCGTGTTGAGCTGTTAACCAATAATCCGCGGAAGGTCGACGCACTCGTGGGTCTGGGATTCGATGTGGTCCGTCGCTTACCGCTGGAAACTGGATTGACTCCGCATAATCGAGCCTACTTGAAGGCAAAATCCACTCGCCTGGGCCATTTACTCAGCCAGCCTGAATCCTTTACCTAAGTCTTTCCCGAATTGCACGCGCGATTCCGTCAGCATCCAATCCCACCCGTGCCAACATGGCATCGTGTTTGCCATGCGCCTCGAAACGATCGGGGAGTGCCAGTGTGAGCAGTGGAACCCTCTTGCCATGATCGGCATACCATTCACCCACCGCAGAACCTGCCCCGCCTGCACGCTGGTGCTCTTCGACCGTGACTACCAACGAAGCGTCTGCGGCTTCGGTTAATACCTCGGCATCGAGTGGTTTGACGAACCGCATATCCCACACAGTGGCATCACAGGTCTCGGCGGCCTCAAGACTCGCCGCGACCCGAGATCCAAAGGCCAGAATGATTACGCGCCCATCTCCGCTGCGCCGCTTGATCGCGCGGCCCAGTGGCACTGATGCGAGGTCATCAGGAATTGGTGCACCAGGTCCCTGCCCTCTGGGATAGCGAACCGCACTGGGGCCGGGATGTGCATAGCAGGTACTCAACAGCTGGCGGCACTCCGCCTCATCCGACGGGCAGGCAATCACCATATTTGGGAGTGTCCGTAGAAACGCAATGTCATAGACCCCCGCATGCGTTGGTCCATCCTCCCCGACCAGTCCGGCACGATCGATGGCAAAGGTGACATCCAGGCCTTGCACACAGACATCATGAATGACCTGATCGTAAGCACGCTGAAGAAAGGTTGAATAAATTGCCACCACGGGTTTCAGCGACTGAGTGGCCATGCCGGCTGCAAGGCAGACAGCATGCTGTTCGGCGATGGCAACATCAAAATAGCGCTCTGGGAATTGGTCAGAAAAGGCAATCAAATCTGAGCCTTCTCGCATCGCTGGGGTAATCGCAACAGCGCGCGTGTCTTGTGCGGCGAGGTCACAGATCCACTGGCCGAAGACATTGGAATAGGTTGGCCCCTTTGGTGGTGGAGTCTCTGTTTTTGCCACCAGTTTGCCAATGGCATGATAGCCAATAGGATCATGTTCAGCGGGGACAAACCCGCATCCTTTTTGAGTGACCACATGCAGGAACTGTGGTCCCTTCAAATCCCGCATATTGTGTAAGGTGGTGATCAGGCTTGAGAGATCATGACCATCGATGGGTCCGATGTAGTTAAAGCCAATTTCTTCAAACAGAGTGGCTGGACTCATCATGCCTTTGAGATGCTCTTCGGTTTTCTTCGCGAACTGCGCCAGTGGCGGGAGCGGCTCGAGTAAGCGTCTCGCCTCATCCCGACTGCGTGTGTAGGCTTTTGAGCT
>RFUY01000107.1 GCA_009922705.1 Gammaproteobacteria bacterium | reverse complement strand
GAGCGTGTGCAATCTTCCATATGCTGAGAGAAAACACATGGGAGACAACGGATGACAAGAAGAGCCGCATTGACGAGACGTTCACCCAATACCTCGTTTCAAGCCACCCTCTTGGCGACCACTTCCATCGCGCTAACAGGTCAGGCGTTTGCACAATCGACCGACTCAGCGGATTCAGCCGCCTCGGGGGAAAAGCAAGAAGTCGTCATCGTTGTCACTGGCTCGCAGATCAAAGGGGCGCAAATCGATGACATTTTGCCGATTACGTCCCTTGACCAAGTGGATATCGAAACGACCAGCGCAGTCTCGGGCGATGAACTCTTTCGATCCATCCCGCAGGCGGGTGCGGTCAACTTTCAGGACAACAAAACTTCGGGCGGGATCAATGATGCGCGCGGTGACGTAGCTTCTCTTAACCTGCGCGAACTTGGCACTGGAAACACGCTACTTCTCATCAATGGTCGACGCATGGTTCTGAATCCAGGCTTTCAGACCGAACTGCTCGTGCCGGTGGTTTCACCGAACACGAATACCATCGCGCCAAGTTCCGTCCGTCGGCTCGAAGTACTCCGTGACGGCGCATCGGCCATCTACGGCGCTGACGCAGTTGGAGGTGTAGTTAATACAATTCTTCGTTCAAATCGCGAGGGTGGCTTTGCCACCGCAAAGTATGGCTTTGCGGAAGAAACTAACCAGTATGAATTTAGCGTCGGCGGCGGATATGGATTCGACTTTAACGACAGCCGAAGTAACTTTACTTTTTATGCTGATTATTTTGAAACTAATCGTGTACGCGCAGGTGAGCGTGACTTCTCGGCACTCGGTGATCAGCGACCTCTCGTAGAGGGAACCCCATTTGAAGGTGATGTAAATTTCCGAAACATTAGTTCGTCAGCACCATGGGGGCTTTTTCGAGCAACTCAAAGAATTAGCGAAATCCGTGATGACGATTTTCATATCCAGCCGGACTACATTACCGATTGTCGTCTGGAACTCGGCAATGGTCTGTGTGCTGACAACGGCAGTACGTCGTTAGATCCGGAAATTCGCTATGAATTTTGGCCTGACCGTGATCTTTTCTCTGAACGCGACCGTCTAAACCTTACCGGTCTTTTGACCCACAAGCTCAGTGATTCGGTCGAATTTTATGGAGAAACACAGTTCTATAAGTTCACGTCTTACCGTGAGCGCGAACAGGGTCGAATCTTAGGCGGGCAAGAGATTGGAATCAACGCAGATGCCTACTATAACCCCTTTGGCCCCACCCTTCGCGCGGATGGTTCGGTCAATACAAGTCGTGTTTCCGGCCTGAGAAATGTGCCTGCAGGAGGCACGAGCTTGGTACTGATCGACATCCGTCCGGTCGATGTTGGGCCCCGTAAAACCACAGTATCTGGCGATACCTATCGTGTGCTCGGTGGCCTGCGCGGCGAAATTGGCAAATGGGATTTCGATAGCGCTGGACTCTATTCAATGGCCCGGGTAAATGACATCACACGTAATCGGGTTTCGCTAACTGCCCTGCAAGAGGCAATCAATCGCACAACGTCCGACGCCTATAATCCATTCAATGGGGGCTGTCTCGACAACCCCATGTTTGGTGACTGCACGCCCAGCGCGGCGGCGACGCTCGACGACATCAGAATAGACGTTTTCCGCAAAGGGGAGACCAAGCTTTTTCTCGTGGATTTCAAACTATCCCGTGACGATGTAATTACGCTACCCGCAGGTAATCTTGGGATGGCCATCGGTGCGGAATTCCGTAACGAATCCTTCGTAGATGATCGTGACCCTCGGCTCGACGGAACGATTACCTTTACCAACGCCGTGACAGGCGATACGTACGGTGGGGATGTCCTCAGCAACAGCCCGACGCCAGACACATCAGGCTCGCGCGACGTCTATTCAGCGTGGATCGAAACATTCATCCCAATCGTCAGCGAGAATATGGATATCCCGCTGATACAGAGCTTTGATCTCCAGTTGGCGGGACGGTTCGAAAGCTTCTCCGATGCAGGCGAGACCGTTGTCCCCCGCGTTGCAGCGTCTTGGGCGATCAACGACAGCCTGCTTCTACGCGGTGCTTGGTCGCAGGGTTTCCGCGCGCCTAACCTTGTCCAAGTCAATGATGTGGGAGTACAGCGATCGAACGATTTTGACGATGTCGTGCGCTGTCAGGCGCTGGTTGAGAAAGGCAACATTCCCAGCCTGGATAACTGCGTATCCAGTTCTATCACGAACTTCCGCAGCGGGAGCCAAGATCTTGAGCCAGAGGACACCGAAAGCATCAACCTGGGTATCGTGTTTTCTCCATCCTTGGTCCCTGGCTTAACACTGACGGCCGATTATTGGGAAATTGAGCAAAAGGGGATCGTAGGCCTGTTTGGACCCGCCAATCACATAGCGCTTGATCTGCTCTTACGTGCACAAGGTAGCTTTAATCCTGCAGTCGTCAGACTAGCGCCAGACCAAGACACCGTCACCCTCTTCACTGGTACATCGCTTGCGCCTGCAGGGGAAATCGACTTCGTAACTGACTCTTACACCAACCTCGATAGGCGCGAGTCTGCAGGCTTCGATTTAGGTGTTTACTACGACTTGAGCGACACGCGATTTGGTGACTTCCGCTTTCGCGTCAATGCAGCACGGCTTGACAAGTTTTCCCAGTCGCCGGGCGAACTTGGGCAAACACTACTCGATGCCGTGGCGGCCGGTAGCTTACCGAACGGTGTTCAGGTATCCGGCATTGGCGATCTCCTTGAGCAGGACGGACGGCCGAAATGGCAATTCAGTTCCTCAGTGAACTGGAGTTCTGGCGGATGGGATGTTGGGCTGTTCGGTCGCTACGTCGGGCGATTCTTTAACTCTAGCGCGACCCAAGATGACGATGGGTCGCTTTGGGAAATCAAACCTTGGTTTACCGCTAATCTTTCGGTTTCATACACGCTAGATAATGACTCGATCTTCGACAAATCACGGCTGCGGCTCCGAGTCACAAATCTGTTCAACAAAGACCCACCACTCGCTGACGAGAGCTTCGGTTTCTTTGGCGAGTATCACAGCGCCAAGGGTCGGTTCCTCTCGCTCGAATGGCGACAAAACTTCTGATTGAGGGATAAGGTGCTCCCTGGATACCCACTCTCCGGGGAGCACCTCAGACTCGTAAATAGGATTCGGCAACGCGCGACAACTGTGACAGTCGATCTTTGAAGAAAGCCACGACGGTTGTGATCTTCCGAGTCTCGCGTAGCTCGGGAGGATACACAGCCCAAATATTTGCTGGTTGCGAGTATTCCGGCAGAATTCTAACCAACTCACCAGAAGCCAGATACTCGTGGACATCCCAGACTGAACGCAAAAGCACGCCTTGACCGTCAAGGGTCCACTGTAACGCCACCTCGCCATTATTAGTTGACAGTGCGTCGTTCACGTTCACTGTTTCCTCTGAACCGTCTCGAACCAGTCGCCAGACGCCAACTGGATGATCCCGTTCTTTAATCGCAATACAGTTGTGGCGCGAGAGATCCGTCAAGCGGCTTGGCGCTCCATGGCTTGCAAGGTACTTAGGCGATGCAAGGATTAGCCTCTCGTTAGCAGCGAGACGTCTTGCAATGAGATGAGGAGCGATTTCATCACCGATCCTAATATCAAGATCAAAGTTTTCAGCACCGGGATCTACTAAGCGATCTAGAACCTCAAAGCGAACCTGAAGCTCTGGGTGGCTGGCAATGAGCTCTGAAATAATTGGACCCACATGGCGCCGACCGAAACCGAAGCTACTGCAGATCCGTAAGCGTCCACGCAAAGCTTCAGTGGCGACGCCGCTTTCCGATACCAGTTGGTCAAGCTTGTCTAAAATTTCGGAAGAGAGCGTCAACAGACGATCTCCCTCGTCTGTCAGCGTGACCTGTCGAGTGGTTCGATGGAACAAGCTAAGTTTGAGCTGCTGTTCGAGCGTACGCACCCGCTTGGAAACGAATGCGGGGGACATCCCCAGCTCTTTTGACGCCATCTTGAAGCTCGCATAGCGAGCGACCGCGCAGAAAACCATTAAATCTTCTGGCTTGGGTAAATTATACACAATTTGTGTCCAAATAACTCACGATTAGCGTCATTGTTCACAAATCACCTCTGAAGGTAAAGTCGATTAAACCTACCGCCGCGCTTGAGATAGAGCAACTGAGAAGCGCGGCCTAGCCTATTTGTTTTCCGATGAGGAGCAGCTTGTGTCAAATACCCGTTCATTCTCCATCGCGTGTCTACCCGGCGACGGTATTGGCAAGGAGGTAATGCCCGAGGGTATCCGGGTGCTTGACAAGGCGGCTAGCCTGTTCGGGTTCAACATCGAGTGGATGGAATACCCCTGGTCCTGCGAATATTTTGCTCAGACAGGCCAGATGATGCCTGATGACGGTATCGAGAAACTCCGCGCGCACGATGCCATTTTTCTTGGCGCAGTGGGGTTTCCGGGGGTACCAGACCATGTATCCCTGTGGGGCTTGTTGCTTCCTATCAGGCGAAAGTTCAACCAATACGTCAACCTGCGCCCCATCCGGCTGATGCCAGGTATGGATTCACCACTTAAGAACGTAAAACCCGGCGAGATCGATTTCCTGATCGTACGCGAGAACACTGAGGGCGAGTATTCCGACCGAGGCGAAACACTGCATTTGGGGTCGGATCGGGAAACTGTTATCCAACAATCGATCTTCACGCGTACAGGCGTTGATCGAATTCTTCGCTACGGTTTCGAAACCGCGATGAAACGAAAACGTAAGCTCGCCTATGCAACTAAATCAAACGGCATATTTGTGGCGATGCCCTACTGGGATTCGAGAGCGATTGAGATATCGTCGCAATACCCCGAAGTCCACGTCGAGCAATATCATATCGATATTCTTTCTGCGCACTTTGTACGGCGCCCAGAGAGTTTTGACGTTGTCGTTGCTTCCAATCTCATGGGCGATATTCTCTCGGATCTCGGAGCAGCATGCACGGGGACAATCGGTGTTGCACCGTCTGCTAACCTCAATCCGGAAAGAGAATTTCCTTCTATGTTTGAGCCGGTTCATGGCTCTGCGCCAGATATCTTCGGCAAGAAGATCGCCAACCCAATCGGACAAATATGGTCTGGCGCTATGATGCTGGACCATTTAGGCCAATCCAATGCCGCAAACGCTATCATGCAAGCCATTGAGAGGATCCTTATCGAAGGCCCTCGAACGCCTGACATGAACGGAAATGCGTCAACATCGGATGTCGGCTTGGCAATCGCGGATGCGGTGGCAATGTGAAGATCTTAGAAATAACAGTAGTTCTATTTTTTTCATTGTTGTTAACAACGAATTTTGCCGTCACGGCAGAAGACCCTACTAATACAATTACCGCTAAGACCTCGAGGAAAGAAGCAAAACCTAAGATTACACATCTTGCCTCACCTCAACCTACCCACATTTTATTTGTCGGCAATAGCTATTTTTATTACAACGACAGCCTCCATAATCATGTTCAACGTATGGT